>NZ_LFVW01000342.1:0-5780 GCF_001182915.1 Kitasatospora sp. MY 5-36 | reverse complement strand
CGGTCCAACCGGGTCGGGACCAGCACCGCCTCCGGAGAACGCAGCGCGGCATCGAACAGCGCCAGCGCCTCCTCCGTCGCCAGGGCCTTGAGACCGCCCCGGGCCAGCCGGGCCCGGTCCGCCTCGTCCAGGTGCCCGGTCAGCCCACTCGCCTGAGCCCACAGGCCCCAGGCCAGTGAGACCGCCGGCAGACCGCGCTCACGACGCCACCCGGCCAGACCGTCCAGGAACCCGTTCGCCGACCCGTACAGGCTCTGCCCGGCGTTCCCGAAGACACTGGCGCCGGAGGAGAACAGGACGAAGGCCGCCAGACCCAGGCCCTCGGTCGCCTCGTGCAGGTGCCAGGCCGCGTCCGCCTTCGGGGCGAACACCTCCCCCAGCTCCTCCGCCGACCGCGTCTCGAAGACGCCGTCGGCCAGCGCACCGGCTGTGTGCACCACCGCCGTCAGCGGACGCTCCACCGGGACCCGACGGACCAGGTCGTCGACCACCGAACGGTCCGACACGTCCGCGGCCACCACCTCCACCTCGGCACCCAGCGCCTCGAGCCCGGCCACCAACTCCGCCGCACCCGGCGCCGCCACACCGCGACGACTCACCAACAGCAGCCGCCGCACCCCGTGCGACTCCACCAGATGCCGGGCCACCAATCCGCCCAACGTCCCCGTACCACCGGTCACCAGCACCGTCCCCGCCGGATCCAGGACGCCGTGCCCGTCGGCGGAGGCCGGAGCGGAGGCACGCGCCAGACGCGGCACCACCACACCGCCGTCGCGCCAGAGCGCCTGGGTCTCGCCGGACGCCAGCAGGCCGCCCACCACCGACGGGTCCACCGCCGCGGCGGGGAAGCCCGTCCCTTCGCCGCCGAGGAGCACGATCCGGCCGGGCTGCTCCTGCTGGACCGAACGGACCAGCCCCCACACCGCGTTGACCGCCGGGTCCGCGTCCGGGGGCCCGGTCACGACCGCCAGCGGCGCCCCGCTCCGGGCGGGATCGGTGAGTCCCTGGTGCAGGAACTCCGAGACCCGGCCGACCAGCGCCCGGGCGCCCTCGGGCCCCTCGGCCGTCCCGGCGGTCAGGTCCAGCACCGCCGGGGCGGCGACACCGGCGGCGCCGGCGGGCAGGACGAGAGGTGTCCAGCCCACCTGGTAGAGGTGGTCGGTACCGGCCCCGCCGAGGCCGGCGAGCCGGTCGACCGGCACCTGCCGCAGCGACAGGGAGCCGACCGAGGCCACCGGTCCGCCGGTCGGGTCGGTGAGGACGAGCGAGAACGCGTGCGGGCCGGTCTGCCGGGCGTGCACCCGCAGAGCAGTGGGACGCGTGGCGAACAGGGCCACGTCGTTCCAGGCGAACGGCAGCAGGACGTGGCCCGGCTCCGGCTCGGCGATGCCCAGGAAGTTGGTGGCCTGCAGGGCGGCGTCCAGCAGCACCGGGTGGATGCCGAAGTCCTCGGCGGCCCGGCCGGCGGGCAGGGACACCTCGGCGTGCACCTCGCCGTCGAGCCGCCAGACGGCCCGCAGCCCCTGGAACGCCGGTCCGTAGCCGAAGCCGCGGTCCGCCAGCCGCTCGTAGAAGCCGGCCAGGGTTACCGGCTCCGCGCCGGCCGGCGGCCACGCGCCGGGGGCGGCGGTGTCCGGTGCCTGCTCGCCGGCCAGGAACCCGGTGGCGTGCCTGGTCCAGGCACCGCCCTCGCCGTCCTCGGGCCGCGAGTACAGGGCGAACGGCCGCCGGCTGTCGGCGGCGTCGTCCTCCGGCGCGTCCACCCGCAGGTGCAGCTGCAGGGCGCCGCGTCCGGGGACGAGCAGCGGGGCCTCGATCACCAGCTCCTCGACGGTGGGCGTGCCCGCCTCGTCTCCGGCCCGCGAGGCCAGCTCCAGCAGCGCTGCCCCCGGGGCGAGGACGGTGCCGGCGACGGCGTGGTCCGCGAGCCACGGGTGGTCCTTCGGGTCGAGCCGTCCGGTGAGGAGCGCCCCGCCCTCGGGCAGTTGCACCGCCGCGCCCAGCAGCGGGTGCCCGACGGGCGCCAGCCCGGCGGCGCCCACGTCGGTGGCGGGGCGGGTCTCCAGCCAGTAGCGCTGGTGCTGGAAGGGGTAGGTGGGCAGCTCGGAGGCGGGGAGGAGGGCGGCGTCCGGGAAGGCCGTGGACCAGTCCACGGGCAGGCCGTGCACATGGAGTTCGGCGGCGGCGAGCAGGACGCGGTCCCAGCCGCCGTCCTCGCGGCGCAGGGTCCCGGTGACGACGGTCGGCGCCTGGACGGCCTCCTCCAGGGCCTCGACGACGGCGTGGGCGAGCACGGGGTGGGCGCTGACCTCGACGAACGCCCGGAAACCGTCACCGGCGAGGGTCTCGACGGCCTCGGCGAAGCGGACCGTCTGCCGCAGGTTGCGGTACCAGTACCCCGCGTCCAACTCCGGGCCCTCCAGCCAGCGGCCCTCGACCGTCGACAGGAACGGGACGACGGCCGGCTGCGGCTTCACCGAACCCAGCAGCTCGGCGAGTTCGGCCTCGATCGACTCCACGTGCGAGGTGTGCGAGGCGTAGTCCACCGGAATCCGGCGCACCCGCACGCCCTGCTCCTCGTACGAGACGACGAGCGTGTCCAGACCCGCCGGGTCACCAGCCACGACCACCGAAGAGGGGCCGTTCACGGCCGCGATCTCGACACCGTCCGGCAGCGTGCCCGTCACCTCGGCGAGCGGCAGCCCGATCGACACCATGCCGCCGCGTCCGGCCAGACCACGGGCGATGGCCTGCGACCGCAGCGCCACCACAGCCGCCGCGTCGTCCAGCGAGAGGATGCCCGCGACGTGCGCCGCCGCGATCTCCCCCTGCGAGTGGCCCACCACCGCGTCCGGAACGACACCCAGCGACGCCCAGAGGCGCGCCAGCGCGACGTTCACCGCGAACGACACCGGCTGCACCACATCCACCCGCTCCAACGAAGCGGCACCCGGCACCTGGTTCACCACATCCAGCAACGACCAGTCGACATAAGCCCTCAGAGCCTTGTCGACCTCACCGAGCGCCTCCGCGAACACCGCCGACTCCGCGAGCAGCCGACGCCCCATCCCCACCCACTGGGAACCCTGACCCGGGAAGACGAACACCGACCGGCCGCTCACCTCCGCCCGGCCGGAGACGACACCCGCCGCCTCCTCCCCCCGTGCCACCGCGTCCAGCGCCGCCACCGTGTCCGCGCGGTCGGCGGCCACCACCACGGCGCGCTGCTCCAGCGCGGCCCGCGCGGTGACGAGGGTACGGGCCGTACGGGCCAGGCCGGTGTCCGGCTGCTCGGCCAGGAGCCGGCCCCAGGCGCCGGCCTGGGCCCGCAGGGCGTCCTCGGAGGCGGCCGACAGCACCAACGGCAGTGCGGCACCGGTCGGTTCGGCTTCCGGCTGCGGGGCGTCCCCGACCGGGGCCTGCTCCAGGATCACGTGGGCGTTGGTGCCGCTGACACCGAACGAGGAGACGGCGGCCCGGCGCGGCCGGTCGACCTCCGGCCAGTCGCGGCGTTCGGTGAGGAGCGCGACCGCGCCCGAGTCCCAGTCGACCTTCGAGGTGGGTGTGTCGATGTGCAGACTCTTCGGCAGCACGCCGTGCCGCAGCGCCTCCACCATCTTGATGACACCGGCCGCACCGGCCGCCGCCTGGGTGTGGCCGATGTTGGACTTCAACGACCCCAGCCAGAGCGGCTGTTCGGCCGGACGGCCCTGCCCGTAGGTGGCCAGCACCGCCTGCGCCTCGATCGGGTCGCCCAGCGAGGTCCCCGTCCCGTGGCCCTCGACGGCGTCGACGTCCGCCGCCGTCAGCCGGGCGTTGGCGAGGGCCGCCCGGATCACCCGCTCCTGCGAGGGGCCGTTCGGGGCAGTGAGGCCATTGGACGCACCGTCCTGGTTGACGGCCGAACCCCGGACCACGGCCAGCACCTCGTGCCCCAGCCGCCGGGCGTCCGACAGCCGCTCCAGCAGGAGGACGGCGACACCCTCGGCGAGCCCGGTCCCGTCGGCGCCGTCCGTGTACGCCTTGCAGCGGCTGTCGCGCGCCAGGCCGCGCTGGGTGGCGAAGTCGACGAACACCTCTGGCGTGGCCATCACGGCGACACCGCCGGCCAGCGCCAGCGTGCACTCGCCGTCGCGCAGCGCCTGCGCGGCCAGGTGGACGGCGACCAGCGAGGAGGAGCAGGCGGTGTCCACCGTCACCGACGGGCCTTCGAGACCGAGGGTGTAGGAGACCCGGCCGGAGGCGACCGAGCCCGAGTTGCCGATCCCGAAGTACCCCTCCAGGCCCTCCGGGAGGTTGAGCACGTGGTGCGCGTAGTCGTGGTACATCAGGCCCGCGTAGACGCCGACCGGCTGCCCCTTGAGCGAGGCCGGGTCGATGCCGGCCCGCTCCAGGGCCTCCCAGGAGGTCTCCAGCAGCAGCCGCTGCTGCGGGTCCGTCGCCAGCGCCTCGCGCGGGGAGATCCCGAAGAGCGCGGCGTCGAAGCCGCCCGGGTCGGCAAGGAAGCCGCCCTGCTCGGCGTAGGTCTTCCCGGCGGCGTCCGGGTCGGGGTCGTACAGGCCGTCCACGTCCCACCCCCGGTCGCGGGGGAACGGGGCCATGGCGTCGGTGCCGTCGTGGACCAGGCGCCACAGGTCGGCCGGGGAGGCGACGCCGCCGGGCAGCCGGCAGGCCATCCCGACGATGGCGATCGGCTCGGTGCGCCGGGCCTCGACGTCGCGCAGGCGGCGCCTGGTCTGCTGGAGGTCGGCCGTGACGCGCTTGAGGTAGTCGCGCAGCTTGTCGTCGTTCGACATGGGGTTCTTCCTCGTATCCGTCATCAGGAAAGGCCGAGTTCGTTGTCGATCAGGTCGAAGAGCTCGTCGTCCGAGGCGGCGCCCAGGTCGACGCCCTCGGCCTCGGGCTCCTCGCCCGACTCCGCCCAGCGGGCGGTGAGGGCCTCCAGCCGGGCGGCCACCTGGGCGCGCAGTCCGTCGGGCGCCCCGGACGCACCGGCCGTCCCGGCCGTGGCCGCCAACGCCTGCTCCAGCCGGTCGAGTTCGAGCAGGACGGGCGGCACGGCCACCGAGCCCGCCAGGCCCAGCCGGTCCCGCAGGTGCTCGGCGACGGCGGCCGGGGTCGGGTGGTCGAAGACCAGGGTCGCCGGGAGCCGGACACCGGTGGCCTCGGTGAGGCTGGTGCGGATCCGCAGCGAGGTCAGCGAGTCGAAGCCGACGTCCTTGAACGCCTGAGCGGGCTTCACCGTCTCGTCGATGCTCTGGCCGAGCACCTTGGCCGCGCTGGCCCGGACCAGGTCCAGGAGCAGCCGGAGCTGTTCGGCCTCGCCCACCGCGGAGAGCCTGCGGAACAGAACCTCACGGCCGTCGCCGGCCGGTGCCCCGGCGGTGGCGGCGGTGCGGCGGGGGGTGCGGACCAGGCCGCGCAGCAGCGGGTTCAACTCGCCGCCCGCCGCCTGCCCGCGCAGCGCGTCGCGGTCCAACCGGGTCGGGACCAGCACCGCCTCCGAAGAACGCAGCGCGGCATCGAACAAGGCCAGCGCCTCCTCCGTCGCCATGGCCGCCAGGCCGCCCCGGGCCAGCCGGGCCCGATCGGCCTCGTCCAGGTGGCCGGTCAGCCCACTGGCCTGAGCCCACAGGCCCCAGGCCAGTGAGACCGCCGGCAGACCCCGCTCACGACGCCACCCCGCCAGACCGTCCAGGAAACCGTTCGCCGACCCGTACAGGCTCTGCCCGGCACTGCCGAACACGCCCGCACCGGAGGAGAAGAGCACGAAGGCCGCG
>NZ_LFVW01000341.1:0-253 GCF_001182915.1 Kitasatospora sp. MY 5-36 | reverse complement strand
GAGACCGCCGGCAGACCGCGCTCACGACGCCACCCGGCCAGACCGTCCAGGAACCCGTTCGCCGACCCGTACAGGCTCTGCCCGGCGTTCCCGAAGACACTGGCGCCGGAGGAGAACAGGACGAAGGCCGCCAGACCCAGGCCCTCGGTCGCCTCGTGCAGGTGCCAGGCCGCGTCCGCCTTCGGCGCGAACACCTCCCCCAGCCGCCCTGCGGGCTGCCCCTCGAACACACCGTCGGCCAGCGCACCGGCCG
>NZ_LFVW01000340.1:0-1971 GCF_001182915.1 Kitasatospora sp. MY 5-36 | reverse complement strand
CGGCCACCACCTCCACCTCGGCACCCAGCGCCTCAAGCCCGGCCACCAGCTCCGCCGCACCCGGCGCCGCCGCACCACGACGACTCACCAGCACCAGCCGCCGCACCCCGTGCGACTCCACCAGATGCCGGGCCACCAACCCGCCCAACGTCCCCGTGCCACCCGTCACCAGCACCGTCCCCACCGGATCCAGGACCAGACCGGTGCCGGTGGGCGCCTCGGCACGCGCCAGGCGCGGCACCACCGCGGTCCCGTCGCGCCAGGCGACATGGGGTTCACCGGACGCGAGCGCGTCGGCCACCAGTGAGGCGGGCACCGCCGAGCCGTCGGTGTCCACCAGGACGATCCGGCCCGGGTGTTCGAGCTGCGCGGTGCGGACCAGGCCCCGGACGGCGGCCGCCGCCGGGTCCCCGGCGCCGTGCGCGGTCAGGACCGCGAGCGGGCCGGTGGAGTCACCGGCCAGGTGCTCCTGGATCCCGCCGAGCGCGGCGCCGACGAGCGCCCGGGCCGCCCGCGGCACCGACAGCCCCTCGGGGACGCGGGTCAGGTCGAGCACGTCCTCCCCGGACGGGCGGTCCGCCGCCCGCGGCAGGTCGGCGGGCGCCCAGTCGACGCGGTACAGGTGCTCGGCGGCGGTGTCCCGGGCGGCGGACAGCCGCTCGGGCGCCACCGGCCGCAGGACCAGCGCCCCGACGGCACCGACGGGCCGGCCGACCGGGTCGGTCAGCGCGAAGGAGACGCTGTCCGGGCCCTCCCGGCGGGAGTGCACCCGCAGCGCGGTGGCCCCGGACGCGTACAGGGCCACGTCGTTCCAGGCGAACGGCAGCAGCACCTCCCCCGGTCCGGCCACCGGCGCCGCGCCCAGGTTGGCGGACTGCAGGGCCGCGTCCAGCAGGGCCGGGTGCAGTCCGAACCGCCCGGCGGAGTCCGTCAGTTCCTCCGGCAGCGCGACCTCGGCGAACACCTCCTCGCCCGACCGCCAGGCGGCCCGCAGGCCCCGGAACGCGTCGCCGTACTCGTAGCCCGCCTCGGCCAGCCGCTCGTAGAAGCCGTCCAGGGCGACCGGCTCCGCGCCGGCCGGCGGCCACGCCTCGTAGCCGAACTCCGGTGCGGTCTCGGCCGCCAGGAAGCCGGTGGCGTGCCGGGTCCACCCGCCGCCCTCCGCGTCCTCGGGCCGCGAGTGCACGTGGACGGCCCGGCGGTCGTCGTCGGCGGTGGCCGGGTCGACCGTGACACGGACCTGGAGGCCACCGCGCTCGGGCAGGATCCCGGGCGCCTCGACGACCAGCTCGTCGAGTCGGCCGAGACCGGTCCGCTCCCCCGCCCGCAGGGCGAGTTCGAGGAAGGCCGCGCCGGGCAGCAGGACCGTCCCGGAAACGGCGTGGCCGGCCAGCCACGGGTGCGATCGGATCGACAGCCGCCCAGTGAACACCTCACCCCCGTCGGGCAGTTCGACCAGGGCGCCGAGCAGCGGGTGCTCGGCGGCGGCGACCCCGAACGCGGTCACGTCACCCGTGGCGGCCACGGGCTCCAGCCAGAAGCGCTGGTGCTGGAAGGCGTAGGTGGGCAGTTCGGAGGGACGGACGGTGCCGGCTCCGGCGTGGGCCGTGGACCAGTCCACGGGCAGGCCGCGGACGTGGAGTTCGGCGGCGGCGAGCAGGACGCGGTCCCAGCCGCCGTCCTCGCGGCGCAGGGTCCCGGTGACGACGGTCGGCGCCTGGACGGCCTCCTCCAGGGCCTCGACGACGGCGTGGGCGAGCACGGGGTGCGCGCTGACCTCGACGAAGGCCCGGAAGCCCTCGCCGGCCAGGGTCTCGACGGCGTCGGCGAAGCGGACGGTCTGCCGCAGGTTGCGGTACCAGTACCCGGCGTCCAGCTCCGGGCCCTCCAGCCAGCGGCCCTCGACGGTGGAGAGGAAGGGGATCGTAGCGGCCTGGGGCTTCACGGAGCCCAGCAGCTCGGCGAGTTCAG
>NZ_LFVW01000339.1:0-2082 GCF_001182915.1 Kitasatospora sp. MY 5-36 | reverse complement strand
CGGGCGGCCGGGCGGTGCAGGCGGGCGACCAGCCGTCGCCCGTCGCGCAGCGCCAGCTGCGGTTCGTCGTCCGGTGCGGCGGCCACCGCCCGGGCGGCGTCGGCCGGGTCGTCGGCCTCGACGAGGACGAAGCGGCCGGGGTTCTCCGACTGGGCGGTGCGCACCAGGCCCCGGACGGGTTCCTGGACGAGTTCGCCGCGCCGGGTGACGACGACGAGCCGGGAGTCGGCCGTCCGGTCGTCGGCCAGCCAGGCCTGGAGCGCCCGCAGGACGTCGTGACCGACGGCGTGGGCGCGCTCGGGCACGGTGTCGGAGGGCGCGCCCACACCGGCGGGCAGGACCACGAGGGGCGGCAGGGCGCCGTCCTCGGGCAGGTCCCTGTGGAGGGTCCAGTCGGCGGGCGCGTCGGCGGCCTCGGGTGCGGGGACCCAGTCGACCTCGAACAGGGCCGCGTCGTCCGCCGGACCGGCGGTGAGGCCGCGCGGGTCCACCGGCCGCACGGTGAGGGCCTCGACGTCCACGACGGGGGCGCCGGTGTCGTCGGCGGCCCGGATGGTGAGGGTGTCGGGGCCGGCGGGGGTGACGACCACGCGCAGTGCCTCGGCACCGGTGGCGTGCAGGCGCACGCCGGCCCAGGAGAAGGCGAGCCTGGGCACGTCGGCGCCCGGGAGGAGGCCGGCCTCGCCGAGCGGGTGGAGGGCGGCGTCCAGCAGGGCGGGGTGCAGGCCGTAGGCGGCGGTGTCGGTGGTGGTGTCGGGGAGGCGGAGCTGGGCGTAGAGGCGGCCGTCGGCGAGCCAGGCGGCCTCGACGGCGTGGAACGCGGGGCCGTAGGCGACGGTGAGCCGGTCGTAGAGGCCGTCGGTGTCGAGCGGGCGGGCTCCGGCGGGCGGCCAGACCGTCAGGTCGTCGGCGGTGGCGGGCTCCGGGCCCTCGGGGGCGAGCGTTCCGGTGGCGTTGGCGTGCCACGGCAGGCCGGGGCCGGTGCGGGTGAGCAGCCGGACGGCGCGGCGACCGTCCTCGGCCTCGCCGACGTGGACCTGAAGGTCGAGGCCGCCGCCGTCCGGGACGACGAGCGGGGCGGAGACGGTCAGTTCCTCGACCGTGGGCGCGCCGAGCCGGTGGCCGACGTGGGCGAGGGCGTCGAGCAGCGCGGTGCCTGGCAGCAGCGTCGCGCCGCCGACCCGGTGGTCGGCCAGCCAGGGCAGGGTGCGTTCGGTGATCCGGCCGGTGAAGACGGCGCCTTCCTCGGTGCCGAGCAGCAGTTCGGTCTCCAGCAGCGGGTGGCCGGCCTTGTCCAGGCCGACGGCGGCGAGGTCGCCGGCGGAGCGGCCCGGCCGGAGCCAGTAGCGCTGGTGCTGGAAGGGGTAGGTGGGCAGTTCGGAGGGGCGGACGGTGTCGGCCCCGGCGTGGGCCGTGGACCAGTCCACGGGCAGGCCGCGGACGTGGAGTTCGGCGGCGGCGAGCAGGACGCGGTCCCAGCCGCCGTCCTCGCGGCGCAGGGTCCCGGTGACGACGGTCGGCGCCTGGACGGCCTCCTCCAGGGCCTCGACGACGGCGTGGGCGAGCACGGGGTGGGCGCTGACCTCGACGAAGGCCCGGAAACCGTCACCGGCGAGGGTCTCGACGGCCTCGGCGAAGCGGACCGTCTGCCGCAGGTTGCGGTACCAGTACCCCGCGTCCAACTCCGGGCCCTCCAGCCAGCGGCCCTCGACCGTCGACAGGAACGGGACGACGGCCGGCTGAGGCTTCACCGCGCCGAGCAGCTCGGCGAGTTCGGCCTCGATGGACTCCACGTGGGCGGTGTGGGAGGCGTAGTCGACGGGGATCCGGCGCACCCGGGCGCCGCGCTCCTCGAAGGCGGCCACCACGGTGTCGAGGCCGGCCGGGTCACCGGCGACGACGACCGAGGAGGGGCCGTTGACGGCCGCGACCTCGACCCCGACCGGGAGCCGGTCGGCCACCTCGGCGAGCGGCAGCCCGATCGACACCATGCCGCCGCGTCCGGCCAGACCGCGGGCGATGGCCTGCGACCGCAACGCCACCACAGCGGCGGCGTCGTCCAGCGAGAGGATCCCGGCGACA
>NZ_LFVW01000338.1:0-369 GCF_001182915.1 Kitasatospora sp. MY 5-36 | reverse complement strand
ATCGACTCCACGTGCGAGGTGTGCGAGGCGTAGTCGACGGCGATCCGCCGCACGCGCACGCCCTGCTCCTCGTACGCGACGACGAGCGTGTCCAGACCCGCCGGGTCACCAGCCACGACCACCGAGGAGGGGCCGTTGACGGCCGCGACCTCGACGCCGTCCGGCAGCGCGCCGGCCACCTCGGCGAGCGGCAACCCGACCGACACCATGCCGCCGCGTCCGGCCAGACCACGGGCGATGGCCTGCGACCGCAACGCCACCACCGCCGCCGCGTCCTCCAGCGAGAGAATGCCCGCGACATGCGCCGCCGCGATCTCGCCCTGCGAGTGACCCACCACCGCGTCAGGAACGACACCCAGCGACGCCCAC
>NZ_LFVW01000337.1:0-398 GCF_001182915.1 Kitasatospora sp. MY 5-36 | reverse complement strand
GCGATCTCGCCCTGGGAGTGGCCGACCACCGCGTCAGGGACGACGCCCAGCGACGCCCAGAGACGGGCCAGCGCGACGTTCACCGCGAACGACACCGGCTGCACCACATCCACCCGCTCCAACGAAGCGGCACCCGGCACCTGGTTCACCACATCCAGCAACGACCAGTCGACATAAGGCTTCAGCGCCTCTGCGGCCTCCTCCAGAGCCCGCGCGAACACCGCGGACTCGGCGAGCAGCCGACGACCCATCCCCACCCACTGGGAACCCTGCCCCGGGAAGACGAACACCGACCGACCACTCACCTCCGCCCGACCGGACACCAGCCCGGCCGCGGCCTCCCCCTCGGCCAGGGCCCGCAGCCCGCTCAGCGCCCGCGCCCGGTCGGCGGCGACCAC
>NZ_LFVW01000336.1:0-1931 GCF_001182915.1 Kitasatospora sp. MY 5-36 | reverse complement strand
CCAGCCCGGCCGCGGCCTCCCCCTCGGCCAGGGCCTTCAGGGCGGCGACGAGCGCGGCCCGGTCGGCGCCGACGGCCACGGCACGCTCGGTGAACCGGGTGCGCGCGGTGACGAGCGCCCGGGCGGTGGCGGCGAGGTCCGGCGCCGGCTGCCCCTCCGCGAAGGCCGCCAGCCGCGCGGCCTGCTGACGCAGCGCCGCCTCCGAGGCGGCCGAGACCACCCAGGGGACCACGTTCTCCCCTGCGTCGGCGGGCGTCACTGCTCCGTCGACGGACAGGGCCGCGCCCGCCGGCTCCGCCTGCTCCAGGATCACGTGCGCGTTCGTCCCGCTCACACCGAACGCCGAGACGCCGGCCCGGCGCGGGCGGTCGGCCGCCGGCCAGGCCCGCTGCTCGGTGAGCAGGGCGATGCCGCCCGAGGACCAGTCGATGTGCGAGGAGGGCGCGTCGATGTGGAGGGTCTGCGGCAGTACGCCGTGGCGCAGCGCCTCGACCATCTTGATCACGCCCGCCGCACCGGCGGCGGCCTGGGTGTGGCCGATGTTGGACTTCACCGACCCGAGCCAGAGCGGCTGTTCGGCCGGGCGGTCCTTGCCGTAGGTGGCGAGCAGGGCGTGTGCCTCGATCGGGTCGCCGAGCGGGGTGCCGGTGCCGTGCGCCTCGACGGCGTCGACGTCGGCGGCCGTCAGCCTGGCGTTGGCGAGGGCTGCCCGGATGACCCGCTCCTGCGAGGGACCGTTCGGGGCGGTCAGGCCGTTGGACGCACCGTCCTGGTTGACGGCCGAGCCCCGGACCACGGCCAGCACCTCGTGCCCCAACCGCCGGGCGTCGGAGAGCCGTTCGAGCAGCAGCAGGCCCACGCCCTCGGACATCCCGAACCCGTCGGCGGCGTCGGCGAAGGCCTTGCTCCGGCCGTCGGCGGCGAGGCCGCGCTGCCGGGAGAAGCCGACCAGGCCTTCGAGCGTGGACATCACCGAGGCGCCGCCGGCCAGGGCCAGCGTGCACTCCCCGGCGCGGAGCGCCTGGGCGGCGAGGTGCAGGGCGACCAGGGAGGAGGAGCAGGCGGTGTCGACGGTGATCGCGGGTCCCTCCAGGCCGAGGGCGTAGGAGAGGCGGCCGGAGAGCACGCTGCCCGCGTTGCCGGTGACCAGGTAGCCCTCGTCGGCGGCGCCGCCGGTGCCCTGGGTGCCGTAGTCCTGGCCGTGGGTGCCGATGAAGACGCCGGTCGGGGTGGCGCGCAGGGCGGTGGGGTCGAGTCCGGCGCGCTCCAGGGTCTCCCAGGCGACTTCGAGCAGCAGGCGCTGCTGCGGGTCCATCGCCAGGGCCTCGCGCGGGTTGATGCCGAAGAAGGCGGCGTCGAAGTCGGCGATGCCGGGCAGGAATCCGCCGCCGCGCACGTAGGTGCGGCCGGGGGCGTCGGGGTCGGGGTCGTAGCTGCCGTCGAGGTCCCAGCCCCGGTCGGCGGGCAGGCCGGTGACGGCGTCGCCGCCGGCGGCGACGAAGCGCCAGAGGTCCTCGCCGGAGTCGAGGCCGCCGGGGAAGCGGCAGCCGACGGCGACGATCGCGATCGGGTCGTCCTCGGTCCCGGCGGCCTGAGCCGCGGGGGTGGCGGGGGCGGCGGGGGCCGGCTCCTCGCCGACGAGTTCGGTCGCGAGGTGGGCGGCGAGGGCCTTGGGCGTCGGGTAGTTGAACACCAGGGTGGCGGGCAGGCGCAGGCCGGTGGCGGTGCCGAGGGCGTTCCGGAGTTCGACGGCGGTGAGCGAGTCGATGCCGAGTTCCTTGAACGCCTTGTCGACGTCCAGTGCCGCGGCCGAGCCGTGGCCGAGGACGGCGGCGGCGGTGTCGCGGACGAGGGCGGTCAGCAGTCCGTCGCGGTCGGCGGCGGAGAGTCCGGCGAGCCGCCGGGCGAGGGTGCCGGCGCCGTCCGCGGCG
>NZ_LFVW01000335.1:0-12951 GCF_001182915.1 Kitasatospora sp. MY 5-36 | reverse complement strand
CTCCAAGGCACCCTCACCACCAACCCCACCACCACCACCGCCCACGCCCACGACTTCGGCCGCCTCACCACCACCACCCCCTACGCCGTCCTCAACCCCGCCGGCCCCCACGACATCGCCAACATCATCAACTACGCCCGCCACAACGGCCTCAAAGTCGCCATGAACGGCCAAAGCGGCACCGGCAACGACCTCGAATCACACTCCAACTACGGCCAAGCCGGCGCCGCCGGCGGCATCAGCATCAACGCCCGCGCCCTCAACCGCATCCACACCATCACCCCCACCAACGCCACCGTCGACGCCGGCGTCACCTGGGCCCAACTCACCGACGCCGCCCTCGCCCAAAACCTCACACCCCCCTGCCTCACCGACTACCTCCACCTCTCCATCGGCGGCACCATCAGCATCGGCGGCATCGGCTCCACCGTCCACAAACACGGCCTCCAAGCCGACACCGTCGAATCCATCGAAATCGTCACCGGCACCGGCCGCATCCTCACCGCCACCCCCACCCGCAACCCCGACCTCTTCCACACCGCCCTCGCCGGCGCCGGCCAAGTCGGCATCATCACCCGCGCCACCGTCAAACTCATCCCCGCCCCCACACGCGCCCTCGTCCTCACCCTCACCTACAACGACCAACACACCTTCCTCACCGACCAACAAACCATCCTCAACGACGGCCGCTTCCCCTCCCAAGTCGGCGAAATCCTCATCCAACCCAACGGACAACCCCCCCGCTACAAAATCGAAGCCGTCGCCCACTACAACACCACACCCCCCAACCCCCAAACCCTCCTCACCGGACTCAACCCCACCACCACCGAAACCAACGACACCACCTACCGCGACTACACCTACCGCGCCGACACCTTCGCCGACACCATCAAAAACCTCGGCTACTGGAACGCCCCCAAACCCTGGCTCTCCCTCTTCCTCCCCGCCACCACCACCCCCACCTTCCTCAACCAAGCCCTCCCCCACATCACCCCCGACGACATCGGCGCCGGCCTCCTCCTCTGCTACCCCTTCCACACCAATAAACTCACCCACCCCCTCGCCATCACCCCCAACGAACCCACCACCTACCTCTTCGACTTCCTCGCCTTCCCCCACCCCGACACCAACCCCCAACCCGCCCTCACCCGCAACCGCACCCTCTACAACACCGCCACCCAACTCGGCGCCAAACGCTACCTCGTCGGCGCCATCCCCAACATGACCCAAACCGACTGGCAAAACCACTACGGCCCCCACTGGACCACCCTCACCAACGCCAAAAACACCTACGACCCCACCCACACCCTCACCCCCGGCCAAAACATCTTCCCCTAACCACAACAAACAAGCTGAAGAAGAGAGCACGAGACCCGGGATCGGAAAAACGGACACCAATCCGTGAATCCGAGCCGGAAACCCGGGCCCTGGGAAGAGAAAAAGAGCACGCACCGCACGAAGAATAAAAGCGCGAATGAGCCGGGCACTTCACGTGCTTCCGGCTCATCGCGCTATCCGTCCGAACTCGCGGCCCTGTACAGGTGCCGGAGCCTCACGCCCCTCGACCTAAGAGCTGTCCCGTAACTGGCGGCATGACCGTAGGCGTTGTCTGCCGGACGTGGGACTCGGGTCTGGCGTGCTGATATGCAAGGGGCCTACTGAGGTAGCTGGACTACGCTGGCCGAGTGATTGAGGACGGCTCCACTGACCGCGGCAGTGTCACGACAGTGCGACGGATCGGAGCGACGATCCGTAGGCCGACAGGCGCGTGGACACCTGCCGTACACGCCCTGCTGATCCACCTGGAGGCGGTGGGATTCAGCAGAGCTCCCCGCGTGTTGGGGACCGACGGCACCGACGAGGTGCTGTCGATGCTCTATGGCGAGCCCGCATTCACCCCCTGGCCAGAAGCTTTGCGCGCCTCACACGGAGTTGTGGAGCTGGGTCGCTGGCTTCGTGGGTACCACGATGCTGTCCGCACCTTCCGGCCGCCGGCCGACGCCCACTGGCAGGGCCAGGAAGAAGAGTGGCAGCCAGGTATGGTCATCCGGCACGGAGACCTCGGGCCATGGAACTCGATCTGGGACGGTGGCCAGCTCGTCGGCTTCATCGACTGGGACTTCGCCGCACCCGGTCATGCCGTCGACGACCTGGCCCAACTCGCCTGGTACGCCGTCCCGCTGCGGCCCGTGGAGCAGCAGCGACGGGCATCGGTCACTGGCTCCAGCACCCTGCGGGCTCGCCTTCATGCGCTCTGCACTGCTTACGGGGAACAGCCTGTAGTCGTGATTGAGGCGCTGGACGCCCTTCAGTCCCGTGAGGCCGCGCGCATCGAACGCCTTGGGAGACAAGGTGTCGAGCCATGGGCGACCTTTCTCGCCCGCGGTGACGCGGCTGAGATGTTGGCCGAGCAGTGCTGGATCCGCTCGGAGCGTGACGCGCTCTTGGGCACTGGGCGCGAGTGACAACATTCTCTGGCCGGTAGACCCCGGGTGAGATGATCTTGGTGTGCATGGTGTGATCACGGCGTCGGAGCCGTCCTGGATAGCCCCGTTCTCCGGGCTGAGCCCGCGCTGCTTTCGCAAGTTGATGACCGTGGTGCGCCGCGAAGTCACGGACGAACCGCGGCGCGGACGGCCGTGGGGTCTTCCCTTGGAGGACCGGGTTCTGCTGGTTGCCGCTTACTGGCGCACGAACTTGACGCTGCGCCAGCTCGCCCCACTCTTCGGCGTCTCCAAGTCCGCCGCCGACCGGATCATCGATCACCTCGGCCCCAAGCTCGCGCTTCAGCAGCGCAAGCGGTTCGCGAAGGGCACCGTGCTCATCGTGGACGGCACCCTGGTGCCCACCCGCGACCACGCAGTGGCCGAGCAGTCGAAGAACTATCGCTACTCGACCAACCACCAGGTCGTCATCGACGCCGACACCCGACTGGTCGTCGTGGTGGGCCAGCCGTTGCCCGGCAACCGCAACGATTGCAAGGCGTGGGCGGAGTCCGGCGCGAAGACGGCCATCGGCGCCACGACGACCATCGCCGACGGCGGCTACCCCGGCACTGGCCTGGTGATGCCGCACCGCCGGGCGAAGGGTCAGGCCGAACTCCCGGACTGGAAGCAGGAACACAACCGCTCCCACAAGCAGGTCCGGGCCCGCGTCGAGCACGTCTTCGCCCGCATGAAGGGCTGGACGATTCTGCGTGACTGCCGCCTCAAGGGCGACGGGGTGCACCACGCGATGCTCGGCATCGCACGTCTGCACAACCTCGCCCTGGCGGGCTGAGCGAACCACCCGCCCACCGGGCAACCACGTCTCCGACTCAGGCAAGATCATTTGCGGGACAACCCTTAGGCGGCCCACTGTTCACGTTCCATGGCGATCGCGCGCTCGTCCGCGGGCCATGCGTGGTAGAGGTCGGGGCGACGGTGAAGTCGGCATCGCGGCACTGGAATTAGTGGGATACGCCGTCGACGGTGGTGAGCCCCTTGCGCGGACCGTCGTACCAGTCAAGCTCGACGTACACGGGCTCGAAGCCCACTACTCCGGCGCCCCGGCCGCTCCGGCATCCCGGAGGCGCCCGCCGGTGCTCCCTGGCATCATGCGGTCCGCGACCGGGAATCAGAACCGGATGCAACGGGCAGGTGTCGTGGGGTGGGTGAGGGTGCGATGGACGTCGGGACGGAACCGGTCATCAAGCCGAGCAGGCGGGCGGCGCGGCTCCGGGCGGCGGGGCGGGTGCTGATCGTGCTGGCGGGGCTGGGGCCCGTCGTGGCCGGGTTCCTCCTCTTCGTGCGCACGTACGACGTGACGGTGGCGTACCGGACGGCCCCGGTGTGCGGGACGTCGGCGGCCGGGGCGGGTGCGGACTGCCTGCGGTTGGAGAGCGGGCGGGTCGTGAAGAAGAAGGTGGACACCGACCGGGAGAACGACCTCAGTTCGTACAAGCTGGTCGTCGTGCGCGAGACCGCGGGCGGCGACGAGTACGACGTGGGCGAGCCCTTCTTCCAGGAGGTGGAGGTCGGCACCGCGATCGACGTGGGGGTCTGGAAGGGCGAGGTGGTGCAGATCTCGTACCGCGGCCACCGGGCGGTGAAGCCTCAGCTGCCCTGGCTGCCCGTCCTCGGGGTGGCGCTGCTGATCAGCGTCGGCAGTGCGACGGTCGTCCACGGTCTGCACCGGTCCCGGGAGGGTCTCAGGGACGTGGTGCAGGTCGGGAGCATCGTGTTCACCGTCGGGTCGTTCGCCGGTTCCCTCGTCCTCATCGGGGCGTTCCAGTGGTCGTTCCCCGTGACGATCACGGTCGCCGTCCTGGCCTGGTTGAGCACCGTCGCGGCCTGTGCGGTGGTCGGCCGCCTGTCCTTCGGGCCGGCCCGGGCCGGTGTGTGACCGGTGGGTTCGGGAATCGGGTTGCGCTGACGCAGGATTGTCAGGTTATCGCCATGGGAAGGGAGCAGGCCACAGACCATTCCCTCCGGAAGGACCCCCGTGCACCGCACCACCGTCAGAACCGCCACCGCCCTGCTCGCCACCGTACTCGCCGGTGCGGTGCTGGGGGCCGCGCCCGCCGGGGCCCGTCCGGCGGGTGACAACCGTCCGGCGGGCGACAAGCCGTCGACACGTCAGGTGGAGGTGTTCGCCGAGGACGGCGGCATCTCCCGGGCCCAGGCCCCGGCCGTCTCCCCCTATCTCGCCGACGGCGCCCAGGGCGTGGCCCCGATGCGGGGCGACGGCGACGTGACGGCGCTGGTCCGCAACGGGGAGCCGGCCGCCAAGCTGGACGTGGTGGTGATCGGCGACGGGTACACCGCGCAGGAGCAGGACAAGTTCCGCGCGGACGCGGCCCAGAAGTGGCGCGAGATGACCGCCGTGGAGCCCTACGCCAGCTACCGCGCGCTGTTCAACGTCTGGGCGGTGTCCGCGATATCGCCCGAGTCCGGGGTGACCGGGGATCCGGACCAGGGGACGGTGCGGCACACCGCGCTGGGCTCGTACTTCTGGTGCGACGGGGTGGAGCGGCTGCTCTGCGTGGACGAGAAGGCGGTCGAGTCGTACGCGGCGAAGGCCCCGCAGGCGGACCTGGTGCTCGTGGTGGCCAACAGCGCGAAGTACGGCGGTGCCGGCTACAACGACGTCAAGTCCCCGCTCGGCTACGAGGGGATCGCCACCGTGGCGGGCGGCAACGCGAGGTCCGGGCAGATCGCGGTGCACGAGACCGGGCACTCGCTGGGCAAGCTGGCCGACGAGTACGCGTACGACGGCCAGGGGACGTACCAGGGCAGCGAGCCCACCGAGGCCAACATCAGCACCCTGACCGCCGACCGGATGCGGCAGCAGGGCACCAAGTGGTCGCGCTGGCTGGGCCAGGCCTCGCCGGACGGCGGCACGGTCGGCGCGTACGAGGGCGGCGGCTACTACCCGACCGGGCTCTACCGGCCGACCGAGAACTCGATCATGCGCTCGCTCGGACGGGAGTTCAACCTGCCCGGGCGCGAGGCGATGATCGCGGGCTTCTACCGCCACGCCACGCCGCTCACCAGCCCCACCGCGAACGGCAGTCGGCTCACCGCCGCGGACCGCCTCACCGTCGACCTGCCGGTGGCCGGCACCCGGCTGCGCTGGTACCTGGACGGGAAGGAGCTGCCCCGGCTGGGCGGCCGCACCGCACTGGACCTGGCCGAGCTCAAGCTGACCGGGCCGCGCTCCCGGCCGCACGTGCTCACCGCGGTCGCCACCGACCCGACCCCGGCCGTCGCGGACCCGGCGCTGCGCGCGAAGCTGACCGCGAGCCTGTCCTGGACGGTGACGCGCTAAGCGCGTTAAAGGCGCCGGAACGCGCCGGGAGGCGCTAACACGACAGGATGCCGCCGTCCCGCCCACTGGTCGACAGGGGCGGGACGGCGGCGTCACGTTCGCCCCTGCCAGCGCGGCCCGCCCCTACTCCTCCTCGTCGAGCCTGGCGAGCCGGGTCGTCACATCGTCGGCGAAGCGGGCGAGGAGCCGGACGAGGTCGTCTCGGTCCTGCCGGGGCCAGTCGCCGAGGGCGTCGGTGAACCAGCCGAGCAGGAAGGCGAGGTAGCGGTTGACGGCCTCGGCGCCGGCCTCGGTGGGTTCGATGAGGCGGGCCCGGGCGTCGTACGGGTCGGGGATGCGGCGGGCGAGGCCGTGCTTCTCCAGGATCTGGACCTGGCGGGTGATGTGCGGGCCGACGACCTGCATGCGGTCGGCGATCTCGCCGATCCGCAGGGGTCCGTCGGCCGTGCGCAGGGTGACGAGCACGCCCACCGCGGGCCGGTCGCGCCCCAGGCCCGCCTCCTCGACGGCGCGTTCGACGAGGCGGCCCCGGGTGAGGGCGGCGCTGAGCCGGGAGATCCGGGTCAGCGCGGCGAGGAGGTCGGGCCGCGGCTCCCCCGGTTCGCTGGCCTCGGGGGAATCGGAAGCCTTGACGGAGTCGGGCGCCTCGGGGAACCCGGGGGTCTCGGCGGGCTCAGGAACCTCAGCGGGCATGGCGCCTCCATGTTGCATACCTAAGTTAGGTATCTGTATTGTGGGGGGTGGCCACCGCCCGCGAGGGCGACGTGTGACCTCCATAAAGATACCTGAGGTACGTATCTTTCCGCTCGTCCAGGTGCGTACCACCGACGTGCCGGCGGGTATGCCCGCCGGGAAGGAAGTGAGAGGCCATGAACACCGTGTCACGCCCCGCCCGTCGCGTCCTCGTCTCCGGGGCCAGCATCGCGGGGCCCGCGCTCGCGTACTGGCTCGACCGGTACGGCTTCGAGGTGACCGTCGTCGAGAAGGCCGCCGCCGTGCGCGGGGGCGGCTACGCCATCGACGTCCGCGGGCCCGCCCGCGAGGTCGTGGAGCGCATGGGGCTGCTGCCGCGCCTGCGCGCCGCCCACGTCGACAGCCAGCGAATCACCTTCGTCGATTCCGTCGGGCGGACCGTCGGCTCGCTGCGCCCGGAACAGCTGACCGGCGGCGCGGCCGGCCACGACCTGGAGGTCCGGCGCGGAGACCTGGCCGACGCCCTCCAGGAGCCGCTGCGCGGCCGGGTCGAGTTCCTCTTCGAGGACTCGATCGCCGCACTGGAGGACGACGGGGAGGCCGTCCACGTGCGGTTCGACAGCGGCGCCAGCCGCAGCTTCGACCTCGTGGTCGGCGCGGACGGCCTGCACTCGAACACCCGCCGGCTGGTCCTCGGCCCCGAGGAGGCCTTCCACCGCTACCTCGGGCACGTCTTCGCCGGCTTCACGCTCCCGAACGAGTTCGGCCTCGTCCGCGAGGCCGTCGTCTGGAACGACGTCGGGCGCGGCGCGGTCCTCAACGCGCACGAACCCGCCGACCGGCTCCACGGCTTCCTCACCTTCACCCGCGACGACCCGCCCTTCGAGGCCTTCCGCAATCCGCGGGCCCAGCGCGAGCTGGTCGCCGCGCGGTTCCCGGAGCGGGTCTGGCACCTGCCGCGCCTGGTGGCGGCGATGCGGGACGCCGAGGACCTCTTCTTCGACGTCGTCAGCCAGATCCACCTGCCCAGCTGGTCGCGCGGGCGGGTGGTCCTCGCGGGCGACGCCGCGCACGCCACGTCGTTCCTGTCCGGCCAGGGGTCCAGCCTCGCCCTGGTCGGCGCGTACGTCCTGGCCGGCGAACTGGCCGCGCGCTCCGACCACACCGCCGCCTTCGCGGCCTACGAGCGCCGGATGCGCCCCTTCGCCGAGCGCAACCAGGCGCTGGCCACCGGAGGCGGCACGTCGGTGGCGCCGAGGACACGGGAGCAGTTGGAGGCCCGCAACGCCGTGGTGCGCGATCCGGAATCCGCCGCGAGCGAGCTGGCGACGCCGAGTGCCCGGACGGCCCGGGCCGTCCACTCGGACCTGCGGCTTCCGGACTACGCCGGACGGCTGTGACGGTCAGGACGATCGGACGACGGACCACCGGACCACCGGTGCCGGCCTCCCCAGAAACGGGGAGACCGGCACCATCGGCCTCGGCCGTTACGGCAGCGGGATGCGCACCACCTGCGGGTCGTGGTCGCTGAGCTGCGTGCTGAACTCGCTGTTGATGTGCACGATGTCGTAGCTGTACGACGTGGCCGCGAGCGCGCCGGAGATCAGGATGTGGTCCAGCACCTGCGAGTTGCCCTCGTACACGTAGGTGTAGCGCTCGGGCAGCGGCAGGGTGCGCGGCAGGTCGGTGAGCGAGCCACCGGCGGTGAGGATGTCGGCGGTCTGCGAGAACTCGAAGTCGTTGAGGTCGCCGAGCACGATGACCGAGGCGTTCGGGTCCACGGCCAGGATCTGGTCGGTGAAGCCCTTCACCGCCGTCGCCTGGGCGTGGCGCTGGGTCTCCGAGGGGTGGGCCGGCGGCTGGTAGCGGCCGAAGAGGGGCTGGTCGCCGCCCTTGGAGTTGAAGTGGTTGGCGATCACGAAGACCGGCTTGCCGTTCCAACGGAACTCGCCGGCCAGCGGCTTGCGGCTGGAGTTGAACGCCGAGTTGGTCGGGTCGATCCGCCCGGGCGAGTAGGCGAGCTGCGGTGTGCCGCCCGCGTTCACCACGGAGTCGGCGGTGGTGGATCCGGCGCCGGGGCGGTCGGTGAAGGAGAGGCCGCGGTCGGTGCGGAACAGGAACACCTGGCGGATGTTGCCGCCGGGCTGCCCGCCGTCCTGGCCGTCCACCGGGTCGATCTCGCGGTAGGAGTAGGAGGGGCCGCCGGCCGCGGTGATGGCCGCGGTGAGCTTGGCCAGGGTCTGGGTGGCGCTGACCGTGCCGTCGTCGGTGGCGCCGCTGTTGTCCTGGATCTCCTCGAGGGCGACCAGGTCGGGCGAGCGCAGGTTGGTCACGATGCCCGCCGCGAGGCCGTCGAACTTGCTCTGCGGGTCGGAGGGGGCGAGGTTCTCCACGTTGAAGGTGGCCGCGGCGAGCTGCCCGGCCGTCGGCGCGGCGGTGGTCTCGGGCGCGATGCCGCCGGAGGTGACCGCCGGGGTCGCGGTGACCTGGAGGGTGAAGTTGCCGAAGGCGTAGTCGAGCACGCCGACGGTGGCGCCGGTCAGGGTGTCGCCGACGTTGGCGGTCGGGGTGGGCGCGAGCGCCTTCCCGAGGACGACCCGCTCCGGGTTGCCGTCGTTCGCCTGGAGCAGGATGCCGCCCCGGTTGGTGCGGGTGGTGCTGCCCGGCGGGACGACGACGAGCTCGCCGTACTTGTTGGTCGGGCCGACCACGGCCGCGTTGTCGATCTCGACCCGCATGCCCTCCAGCGACCTCCAGAAGTCCAGGCCGTCGGTGCCGGGCTGGAAGTTCCCGGCCGCCTCGACGTCGCCGGAGGTGACGCTGGAGATGACCGCGGACGGGGGCACCCGCCCGCCCTGGCCGACCACGGTGGCGGCGGGCAGCGCGACGTTGTGGGCGACCACCGTGACGGTGGGCGCGGTCAGTTCGGTGATCGACAGGTTGGTGGTGCCGCCGGTGCCGCCGGGGCGGTACTGGGTGACGGTGGCGTTCACCGTCACCCAGTCGCCGACCGCGACCGAGGGCGCGCCGGCGGTGTAGACGTAGATGCCCTCGCTGGTGCCGGGGTCGTTGTCGGGCTGCGGGTCCTGGTACCAGAAGCCGTTGGGGCCGACGGCCGTCACCACACCGGGCACGGCGCTGACCGCGCTGCCCGCCAGCGGGGAGGTGCGGGCGGCGCCCTGGATGTCGTGGATGCGGGTGCCGGCGGGGTTGCCGCCGGTGCCGGTGGAGGAGGAGTTGCGCGGCACGGGCGCGGTGATCGCGAAGTCCGCCGCGTTGTTGTCGGTGTCGGTGGCGCCGCCGCCGGTGCGCAGGGCGGCGGTGGAGTTCGACAGGTTGCCGGTCGGCGTCCCCTCGGCGGAGCTCGCGCCGCTGCCGTAGCCGACCAGGTCCTTCACCCCGGACTGGCTCGCGCAGCCCGAAGTGCAGGTCAGCGCGGTGCCGTTGGTGACGAGGGCGACCTTGCCGGAGGTCGCGGACATGGCGATCGTGCCGGTGGCGTCCGGCGTCGGCAGCGCGGCGCCCGTACCGGCTCCGGCGGCCTCCTGGACGAGGAAGTAGCGGCCGGGCGCGATCGTCCCGGAGAGGGTGGTCCGCGACCAGCTCCCCCCGGCGGCCGAGGCGTACTGCACCGTCCAGCCGGTGACGGACACCGGCGCGGTGCCGCGGTTGTACAGCTCGACGAAGTCGTTGGCGTACGGGGCACCGGAGTTGCCGCCACCGCCGTACACCTGGCTGATCACGATGTCGGGCGACGCGGCCTGCGCCACGCCGCCGGGCAGCGCCACCAGCGCCGCCACCACGGCCACGGCGGAGGCCGCCGCGAGCGTCCGGCGCCGGAACCGCGGCGCTCTCGGGTTGATCCGGGGGTTCGGGGTGCTCCGCATGAGGCTGACTCCTGACCACCGTCCGGGCGCGCGGCCCGGCGGTTGTGACCACGGATGGGAAAGTGGGGCGCTGAGGTTCTAGCAGTGCCACCAGATCCCTACCGGTCGCGTCGGGCAACGGCCAGACGTACGGCGGAAGAACGTTTCTACGCGCGACAAGTGGGAGACTCTGCTCCGGATCCAGGCGGTCAACTGCCGTCTTTTGAACGTTTGCTGATTCACCGAAACAACAGGAACAGCACGGAGCCCGGGCCCGGCAGCGCCCCCGCTGCCGGACCCGGGCCGGTCCTCGTCGTCCGTGTCGCCCTCGCCGCCGACCCCGGCTCAGCCGGGGCGGTGCTGCGCCGCCCCCGGCACCGGCCGGGGCGGACGCCGGCGCAAGGGCGCCAGTTCGCGTTCCAGGGCCCGCACGTCCAGCGCTATCCGGGACGCGGTCTCGCGCGGGCCGGTGCCGGCGGGCAGCCGTCGCGACCACGAGCGGGGCTTGGCCGGGCCGTCCTGGACCATGTGGAAGTTGAGCCGCAGCACGTCGGCGACGTCGACCAGGCTCACCAGGATCCTGGTGTCGGCGAGGTCGATGCAGACTTCGTTCCCGATGCACGAGCAGGCCACCAGGCCCTCGATGGCCTCCTCCGCCAGATATCTGGCCAGGGGTACCGCCTTCCCCCGCACCAGAAACGGACGTTCCACCGGAGTCACCGGAACCGCCTCCTCCCCAGCAGCTGTACGGTGCTCGGCCGCGGCGCAAGCGCACCGCAACGGACCGGGCCCGGCCTATGCTCCACCACATCGGACCGGTTCGCCAACTCGGTGTCTCACCAAGTGAATTGGGAGAACGCACCGGACCGGCGCACCGGCGCACGCCCCAGCGCACCGGGCCGGCCCCGGCAGCCCGGCCACAACGGCGGGCGCACGGCCCCGGAACGCGCGTGTGCCCGCCCGCACGAGGCGGACGGGCACGGCGGCGATGCGCGGAACCGGGCGGGCCGGGGCTCAGCGGCCGCCGCGGCCGTACAGCACCAGGGAGCGGGTCAGCGCGAGCAGACCGCCGGTGCAGAGCGCGGTGCGGAGCATGTTGACCGGCACCCAGCTGTCCGCGAACTTGGCCCGCACGGCGGCGAAGTCGTGGATCTGCGACGGGTCGCCGGCCGCTGCCAGCTCGTTGTTCAGCGGGATGTTCACACCCATGGTGACGATCAGCGCCACCACGTACAGCGCCGTCGCCAGGCCCGCCCAGAGCGCCGCCTGGCGCCGGCCGGCCTTGTGCAGCAGCCAGGCCGCCAGGCCGGTCGCCGCGAAGGCGCCGACGAAGACCAGGCCGAACAGCCCGTTCTCGATCGACTTGTTGATGTGCTGCATCGCCGTGACGTAGGTCCGGTCGTCCCCGGCCGCCAGGCCCGGCATCACCGACACGTCGAAGGCGAAGAACAGCCCCGCCATCAGGCCCATCGCCACGGTGGAACCCACCAGCAGCGGCCCCGCGGCCTTGCTCTGTCCGACAGCCCGCACCGAACTCCCCACCCCCGCACTCCCGATGGCCGACGGCGCCGTGTACGACAGCGGAACCGCGGTCTGATCCGAACGCATCCCTGGACCCTCTCAATCTTCCGGCCCCGCGGAGTGCGGCGCCGACGAACGTGGAACTCTCGACACCGCCCACCGTGCGGCGCACCGCGCAACGGAACCGCGACAACCGGAACCCCGGCCCCCGGCAGGGCACTTGCGGCACCCGGCGGTGCCGCGCCCGGCCGGGGCCGGCGCACCTCACCGCCCCGGCGAACACGGCGAAGAGGCCGGCTCAGAGCACCGCGCCCAGCCCGCGCCGGTACCGCCGGTCCAGGACCGTCCGCCCGAGCAGCCGCACCGGGGCCGGGATGGTCGCCGAGACCGCCCGGACCGAGGCCGCGTCCGCGCCGTCGAACATCCAGGGCTGGAGGTAGGTCATCACCTGGGTCGGCGCGCTCCCGATGATCCGGCGCTCGACCCGCAGGTACTCGTCCACCGACAGGCCGGCCAGCGCCGGGAAGACCACCGGCTCCTCGTGCCGCAGGTGCTCGCGCACCAGGCTCTCGAACGCCTGGGCTGCCTCCGGGAGTTCGGCGCGCAGTCCGGAGCCGAGCACCCCGGCGACCCGGCGCATCGAGGCGTCCAGCGCCTCGTGGTCCTCCTCCAGGACCCCGCTGCCGTCGAAGCCCGCCACCCGGCCACGCAGGTACGGCCAGAGGATCTCGTCCTCGCTGTGGTGGTGCCAGTCGATCACCGAGCGCAGCCGCCCGAACCACTCCGCGAGCGCCGCGGCGGAGCCCGCCGAGCCGCGCTGCGCGGCGGCGGTCAGCCGTGCCGCGTCCCGGCGCATCGCGACGTGCATCAGGCCGAAGCCCTTGAGCTGCTCGGGCAGGGCGCGCAGCCCCTGCTCCGTCGACCAGACCGTTGTGCCGTCCGTCATGACCAGACCTCCAGTGTCCGTTCGGATTCCCTACCAGCGCCCGCCCGGAGACGGGCGGTCGGAGCCGCCCCGGACGGGTCGGCTCACGCGTTCCACACGCCCGAGGCGGCGGCCTCG
>NZ_LFVW01000033.1:0-19827 GCF_001182915.1 Kitasatospora sp. MY 5-36 | reverse complement strand
TGAGCCGCCGCCCCGCCGACCCCGCCGTCCTCGGCACCCCCTCCGCCGAGCGCGCCGAGACGCTGCTGCGCGAGCTGTACGGCACCCGCGGGGTGGCCCGGCTGGCCGCCGGCACCTCCGTCCTCGCCCTGCCGCTGCGCGGCCGCAAGGCCGTGCTCGGGCTGCTGATACTGATCCGCCGCCCTCCCGAACGCACCGGCCGC
Organism: Kitasatospora sp. MY 5-36; assembly: GCF_001182915.1. Classification (NCBI taxonomy): domain Bacteria; kingdom Bacillati; phylum Actinomycetota; class Actinomycetes; order Kitasatosporales; family Streptomycetaceae; genus Kitasatospora; species Kitasatospora sp. MY 5-36. Next base: position 19,624 of record NZ_LFVW01000033.1, on the reverse strand, counting down.
CCGGTCTTCGACGCCGCGGACACCGCCACCGCGGCGCACCTCGCCACCCAGGCCGGGCTGGCCGTGGACACCGCGCTGCGCTACGCCCGCGAGTGGGAGATCGCCAACGAGCTCCAGCGCAGCATGCTTCCGCTGCGCCTGCCGCAGTCGCACGGCGTCCGGATCGCCCAGCGCTACCTGCCCGGCGAGCGCGGCGCGCAGGTCGGCGGGGACTGGTACGACGCCGTCCCGCTGCCCGGCAACCGGGTCGCCCTGATCGTCGGCGACGTGATGGGCCACTCGCTCACCTCGGCCGCCATCATGGGCCAGCTGCGCACCAGCGCCCAGACCCTGGCCGCCCTCGACCTGCCGCCGCACGAGGTGCTCTACCACCTGGACGAGCAGGCCCAGCGGCTCGGCCGCGAACAGCACCTGGCCACCTGCGTCTACGCGGTGTACGACCCGATCGCCAACCGGGTGGTGATGGCCAACGCCGGGCACGTCCCGCCGGTGCTGGTCCGCCCGGACGGCACCGCCGAGCTGGTCGAGCTGGACTCCGGGGCGCCGATCGGCGTCGGCGGGGTGGACTTCAACTCCGTCGAACTGCCCGCGCCGCCCGGCTCGGCGCTGCTGCTGTTCACCGACGGCCTGGTGGAGACCCGCACCCGCCCGATCAGCGACGGCCTGGAGGTGCTGCGCGCCCGGATCGCCGCCGCCCGCTGGCAGTCCCCCGAGCAGCTGTGCCAGGAGGCGCTGCGGATCCTGCCGCCCGGCGACCGGGGCGACGACATCGCGCTGCTCGGCGCCTGCTTCGACGGCATCCCGGCCGGGGACGTCGCGCACTGGTACCTCCAGCCGCGCAACGAGACGCCGGGCCGGGCCCGCCGGCTGGCCGCGCACACGCTGCGCCGCTGGGGGCTGGACGAGCTCAGCGAGGCGACCGAGCTGATGGTCAGCGAGCTGGTGACCAACGCCGTCCAGCACGCGACCCGGCCGGTCACCCTGAGCCTGGTGCGCACCACCCGGCTGCGCTGCGAGGTCGGCGACGACAGCCCGCTGCTGCCACGCCCGCGCCGCACCGGGCCGGAGGACGAACGCGGGCGCGGGCTGCAGATAGTCGCCCGGTGCGCGGACCGCTGGGGCGCGACCAGGCTGGGCACCGGCAAGGTGGTCTGGTTCGAGCAGCGGCTGCCCGTCCAGACCTGACGGCGCCCGGCGGGAACGGGTCCCGCCGGACGCCCGGACCTGCCCCCGGGTCTCAGACCCGGGCGGGCTCCCGCGCCGGCCCCTTCTCCAGCTCGGCGATCAGCTGCTCGCCCTCCATGTCGACCTTCGGCACGACCTTCTCCAGCCGCTTCGAGAACCACCAGGCGGCCCGGCCGAACAGCGCCATCGCGGCCGGCACCAGCGCCATCCGCACCACGAAGGCGTCCACCAGCACGCCCACCGCGAGGGCGAAGCCGATCGGCTGGACGATCGGGTCGTGGCCGAAGACGAACGAGCCGAACACCGCCACCATGATCAGCGCGGCCGCCGTGACCACCCGGGCCCCGTTCTTCACCCCGCCGACGACCGCCACGCGCGGCGCCGCCCCGTGCACGTGCTGCTCCTTCATCCCGGAGACCAGGAACAGCTCGTAGTCCATCGCCAGCCCGAACAGCACGCCGATCAGCAGGATCGGCACGAAGCTCACCACCGGCCCGACCTTGGGCACGTCGATCAGCCCGTCCAGCCAGCCCCACTGGTAGACCGCGACCACCGCGCCGAGCGAGGCGGTGATGCTGAGCAGGAAGCCGGCCACCGCCTTGAGCGGGACGAGCACCGAGCGGAACGCCAGCGCCAGCAGCACCAGCGCGATCCCGACGATCACCGCGAGGAACGGCGGCAGCGCCTGGCCGAGCTTGGTGGAGACGTCGATGTTGGCGGCGGTGGTGCCGGTGACGGCGATGTCCGCGCCGGTCGCCGCCCTGAGCTCCGCCTTCTGGCCGCGGATCTCGTTGACCAGCGCCTTGGTGTCCTCGTGGTCCGGGCCGGTCCGCGGGATGACGGTCACCAGCGCGGTGCCGCTCGCCTGGTCGACGGTCGGCGGCAGCAGCGTCGCCACGCCGTCGAGGGTCTGGAGCTTCGCGGCCACGCCCTGCACCGCCTGCTCGGGCCGCGGCGCGCCGTGGGCGTCCACCACGACCACCAGCGGCGCGTTGAAGCCCGGCCCGAAGGCCTCGCCCACCAGGTCGTACGCCTTGCGCGCGTCCGTCCCGGCGGCCTGCGAACCGCCGCTCGGCAGGCCGAGGTTCAGGCTCGCGGCGGGCACCGCCAGGGCGCCCAGCCCGGCCAGCCCGACCAGCAGGACGGGCAGCGGGCGGCGGACCACGAAGCGGCCCCAGCGCTCGCCCAGGGTGGTGCGGCCGTTGGTGGCCAGGGCCCGCTTCCAGACCGGCAGCCGGTCGATGGCCCGGCCGGTGAAGCCCAGCACGGCGGGCAGCAGCGTGATCGCGACCAGGACGGCCACCACGACGGCCGCGGAGGCGGCCAGGCCCATCACGGTGAGGAAGGGGACGCCCGCGACGGAGAGCCCGGCGAGCGCGACGACCACGGTCAGACCGGCGAAGACGACGGCGCTGCCGGCGGTCGCGGTGGCCCGGGCGGCGGACTCCTCCGGCGCCAGGCCCTCGTCCAGGTGGCGGCGGTACCGGAAGAGGATGAACAGCGCGTAGTCGATGCCGACCGCGAGGCCGACCATCAGGGCCAGCACCGGCGCGGTGGTGATGATCTCGAAGGAGCCGGTGAGCGCCAGCAGGCCGGCCATCGTCACGCCGACGCCGACCAGCGCGGTCAGCAGCGGCAGCCCGGCGGCGACCAGCGTGCCGAGGGTGACCACCAGGACCACCCCGGCCACCACCAGGCCGATCGCCTCGCTGGCGCCCTCGATCTGGGCCATGGTGTTGTAGGCGTCGCCGCCGAAGGCCACTTCGAGCCCGGCCGCGCGGGCCGGCTCGGCGGCGGCCTTCACGGCCTCGCGCTGCCCGTCGGTGACGTCGGCGAGCTTGTGGTCGAAGGAGACCAGGGCGATCGCGACCTTCCCGTCCGGCGAGAGCGCGCCGGTGGCGTACGGGTCGGGCACCGCGGCCACGCCCGGCACCTGGGCCATCCGGGCGACGGCCTCGCCGACCGCCCGGCCCGCCTCGGGCGTCCCGATGCCGCCGGGGGCGCCGGCGGCGAAGACGACCTGCGCGGAGCCGTGGCCCTGCGCCGGGAAGGTGTCCTTGATCCGGTCCAGGGTGGCCTGCGCCTCGGTGCCCGGGACCTTGAACTCGTCGGTGGTCTTGCCGGCGAAGGCGCCCGCGGCCCCGCCGACGGCGATGAGCAGGGCGATCCAGACGGCGACGACGGCCCGCCGTCGCCGGAAGCAGAAGCGGCCCAGTCGGTACAGGTACGTGGCCATCGGCGGTCCCTCGGGTCGGTCAGGGCAGGTCGCGTCCCACCGTAGACCGAACTTTGTCGGGTGACAAAGTTGGCCGACAAGATCGTGCGACACAGTTGCCCGACCATGGCGCTACCCTGGCGGGATGGCACACGTCCCCGCCTCCGAACGCCGACCGCAACTGGTCCAGGCCGCCATCGACCTGATGACCAGGGAGGGGATCGCGGCCGGCAGCACCCGCGCGATCGCGGCCGAGCTGGGCGTGGCGCAGGCGACGGTGCACTACACCTTCGGCACCAAGAAGGACCTCTACCGGGCGATCGTCGAGCGGCTGACCTCCGACTTCGTCGGCGAGGTGCGCGCCGCCTCCCCGGGCGACGGCGCGTTCGGCGAGCAGGTCCGCACCCTGGTGCAGGCGCTCTGGGAGGCCGCCACCGGCGAGCACGGGCACTGCGTGCTGCTGAGCGAGTTCGGGGCGCTGGCGCTGCGCGACCCGGACATGCGGGAGATCATGCTGGAGATGCAGCACGACATCGAGGGCACCGCCGTCGAGATGCTCGACGCCCTCGCGGCCGCCCACAGCCTGACCCTGGCACTGCCCGCCCGCCGGATCGCCGTCCACTTCCTCGGCGGCTTCGACGGCCTGACGGCCCGCCACCTGACCCTGCGCAACCCCGGCGACCGGCCCGACCCGGACACCCTGGAGGCGCTGGAGCTGCTGGTCGCCACGACGGTCGGGCTCTGCCTGGGCACCCCGGCCGCCCGCCCCGAGCCGGGCTGGCACGGGGACCGGGACGGGCTCTGAGCCGGGACTGGCCCTAGGGCCTGTGTGATGTTGTGATCAGTTGGGTGGTCGCACGAGGTCGTCTATCCAGATCATGGAGGCGCGGAGGTGGAGGCCTGCGAGGTAGCTCTCGGGCTTCTTGTCGAACCGGGTGGCGATGCCCCGCCAGGCCTTCAGCCTGTTGATCAGGCGCTCGACGGTGTTCCGCTCCTTGTAGAGGTCGGTGTCGTGGTCGACGGGTCGGCCGCCCCTGCTGCCCTTCCGTTTCCGGCTGGCGGCCTGGTCCTTCTTCTCCGGGATGACGGCCTTGATGCCGCGTTTACGCAGGTAGGCGCGGTTGGCGCGGGACGAGTAGGCCTTGTCTGCGGCGACCGCGCCGGGCCGGGTACGGGGCCGGCCGACGGGCAGGCGCACGCGCACCTTGTCGAGCACGGGGACGAACTGCGGGCTGTCTCCGGCCTGCCCGGCGGTCAGGACGAGTGCCAGCGGACGGCACCGGCGGTCGGCGGCGAGATGGACCTTGCTGGTCAGCCCGCCCCGTGACCTGCCGAGCTTGGCCTGCTTCAAACGGAGTTCGCGTCGCCGTCGGATGCGTCTGCGCTCGTCCTGTCCGTTCTGTTCCGGTGGCCCGCCCCCTTTTGCCGGGCCGTCTCCTGCTCGCGCGCGGCCTCCTCCAGGGCCTGCATGACATCGTCGTCGACGAGCATCCCGGCGGCGTCGTGGTGGGCCCGGACGGTCGTGGAGTCGACGCTGACCAACGACAGGTCCGCCTTCCCCTCGCGGGCGGCCGCGGCGATCAGGCCTTCGAGCAGGGCACTGAACACGCCGGCGTCCCGCCAGACCCGGAACCGGCCGAAGACCGTGGACCAGGGGCCGAACTCCTCGGGCATCTCCCGCCACTGGGCACTGGAGCGGAACCGCCAGATCACACCCTCGAACTGGTCACGAAGCCGTTCGGGGTAGGGCCCGAACCTGCCGATCGGCAGATATGGCTCGATCAAACTCCACTGCTCGTCGGTGAGTTGCCTGCGCGTCACATCCAACAGTCCTACCGGGTTCTGCCCCGGAGCGGGGCAGAACCCGAAGATTGATCACAACATCACACAGGCCCTAGTCGTTCAGGTCCCCCAGCCGCCCCAGGTCCCGCTGCTGCGGCGGCAGCCCGAGCGCCGAGGCCAGGCCGTCCGGCCCGCTGCCCGCCTTGCGGTAGACCGCCGCCAGCCGCCGGTTGACGATTCCGATCGGCACCCCGAGCTCGTCGGCGATCCGCTGCGGCGGCACGCCCTGCACGGCCCGCTTGGCGACCTCCCACTCCGAGCTGCTGAGCGTCTCCAGGGTGTCCCGGAAGTCGCGCAGCCCCACCCGGTTGGGCCGCAGGCCGTAGTTGGCGAGCTCCTGCCGCGCCCGGTCGACCAGCCCCTCCGCCGAGCAGTGCTGGGCCAGCTCGATGCCCTGGTACAGGCACTCCTGGGCGTCGTCCAGCCGACCGACCCGGCGCAGCGCGGCCCCGAGGTCGACCAGCGCGACGGCGTGCTCGTATCCGGCCGGGGACTGCCCGAGGTACGCCACGGCCTCCTCCAGCAGCTCGACCGCCTGTCGGCCGTGCTCGATCCGCGCGTACAGCCGCAGCGCGCTGCCGATCGCCGAGGCGGTGCCGAAGGCCCGCGCGTCATGGACCGCCTTCTGGGCGTACTCCCGGGCACGCTCGGGCTCGTCGCCCGCGATCGCGATGGCGAGGTGGCCGGCCCAGGGCGCCCAGACGGTGTTGCGCCAGCCGCGGATCTCCAGCTGGGAGCCGGCCTCGGTGAGCGCGGCGGCCGCGCCCGCGTTGCGGGTCTTGGCGACCAGCAGCTTGCCGTACAACGAGGCGGCGTCCGGCAGCACCATGGCGGTCGCGTGGTACGGCGGGTGGAAGCCGGAGTCGTTGGCCAGCTGCCAGGCCTCATCGATCCGGCCGCGGGCGAGCAGGGTGTCGACCAGCACGCCGACCGCGTCCCAGGCCAGCGGCAGCATGTCCCCGATCCGCTCGGAGATGCGGTGCGCCCGGCGCAGGAAGTCCTCGGCCTCGGCGAGCAGGCCGCGGCGGAACCGGGCCAGGCCCATCAGGAAGTAGGCGAAGCCCCGGTGGGCACCGCTCCAACCGGCCACCTCGAACTGGATGATGGCGTCCGCGGCCAGCCGTTCGGCCTGGGCGATGCGGTCGTTGTAGATGTACGTGAGGCAGAGCATCGAGGGCAGTTCGAAGCCCCAGGTGGTGTCGGTCCACCCGAGGCCCTTGGGCAGCCGCCCGCCGTCGAGGACCTCGTCGGCGAGCGCGAGCGCCTCCGCGGACGGGGCGCCGCGCAGGGTGAGGTCCCAGGCGCGCATGGCGAGTACGGCCCGGGCGGAGGCCTCCTTGCCGTTCAGGCTCCGGCACATCTCGCCGAGCCGGGCGGAGCGGCCCGGGCCGTCCTCCTCGGACTTGCGGAAGGCGTGCCACATGAACGAGGCGGCCTGGAGCCGCTGACGCCCGGCCGGGTCGACGGTCTGCTCGGCCTCGCGCTGGCAGACCAGGGCGGCCTCGCCCAGCTCACCGGCGTGGGCGAGCACCTCGGAGAGCCGGAAGGTGGCGTCCACGCGCAGTTCGGGCCGCAGCGGCAGCTCGTCGGGGTCGAGGGCCAGCTTGAGCTGGTTGACGGTGGCGACGGGGTCGGTGAGCAGTGCGGAGCAGCCGAGTTCGTACATCACCTCGGCCTTGATCTCGTCGGCGGGCGGCTCGTTGAGCGCGCGGTGCAGACAGCGCTGGGCGGCCTCGGGAGCGCCGATCAGCTGGTGTTCGATGGCGGCGCGGCGCAGCTTCTTGACGATCCGGTCGTCGCCCTCGCCGGAGTGGGTCTCGACCAGGTGGCGGGAGGCGGCGAGCAGGCCGAGTCCGGCGTTCTCGATCTCGGCGGCGGCGATGCCGTGCATGCCGAGGCGGGTGGCGTCCGGCATGGTGTTGTAGATGGAGCTGGCGATCAGCGGGTGGACGAACTCCAGGTTCCCGTTGGGGGTCTGGGTCAGCACGCGCTGCTTGCGCAGCTGCTTGATGGACTCGCGGGCGCCCTCGGTGCTCTGGGTGGAGATCCGGGTGGCGAGGTCGACCCGGATGTCGGTGCCCAGCATCGCGCAGGCCCAGGCGTACCGCAGGGTGCTGGCGCCGAGCCGGTCCAGCCAGCTCTTGAGGGTCATCCCGGTGGCGTCGACGGCGAGTTCGCGCAGCTGTCGGGAGTTCTCCTCGACCGGTTCGAGCTCCTGGTCGCGGACCTGGTCGAGCAGGGCGATGACCTCGAACGGGTTGCCGTTGACGACGTTCCAGAACTCGTAGCAGAAGGCCTCCTCGGCCTTGTCGCCGAGTTCGGCACGGATCATGTCGGTGACCGAGCTGAGGTTGAGGCGGTTGAGCTCGTGCCTGCGCGCCTTGAGTCCGAGGACGGCCCGGCGGAATTCCTGGGTCTCGGTGGGCCAGTCGCTCTCGTCCTCCCGGAAGGCGAAGACGAGCAGGACGGGAAGTTCACTCGATCGGATGGCGAACTTGGTCAGCCAGGAGAGTGACTCCCCGTCCGCCCAGTGCAGGTCGTCGACGATCATCACCATCGGCGCCCGGCGCGGCGCGAGCTGGGTGAGGACGTAGTCGAGGCCGTCGCGCACGCCCTACGGGTCGAGGCGGCGGGCGCCGGCCTTGGGCTGCTTGAGGCCCATGGCCGGTCCGACGACCTCCTCCCAGGTGCCCATGACCTGGGCGAACACGTCCGGCGGCAGGTCACTGAGCACGGGCTGGAGCAGCTGCCGCAGCACGTGGTACGGATCCTTGAACTGCCGTTCTCCGCCTCGGGCGAAGAGCACGGTGGCGCCGTCGCGGAGCTTGGCGAGCCGCCGGACCTCGTGCAACAGACTGGTCTTTCCGATGCCGGGGCGGCCGGAGAAGGTGAGCAGGTCACCGATCTCGGTGCCACCTGCGGCGAAGCCGCGGCAGAGCTGGTCCACGGCGGCCTCCACCGAGCGCAGTTCGGAGTCGCGGTCGTGCAGCCGGACCCGGGGCGCGGTGCCGTCGCCCTCGTGGGCGGAACCAGCACCCGCCCGAATTGCGTTCTCCTGCTCGGTCACCGTCGTGCCTCCGCCTCGCCCGCTCGCGTCACAGCTCCATCACTGCGTGCAGCCGAGGTTAGCGCCGCGCGGCCGTTCCCGTGGGGCATTCGTGCAGGCTGGGGCGGACGGTGAGGGTTCGGGCGGCTTGTCAAGGGCAACTGCCCTATATCCCTAACGTCCGATCATTGCATCAGATACCCTACGGCCTTCGAGGTTCGGATGATCTTGCGGAACCCACCCCCACCGCCCGCGCCTCGCCGCGTCAACTCCCCCCACCATCAGCGCTCGAACAAAAAGCGCCCCCAACCTCCGCTGCACCGGGAGTCCGATGTCTGACGACACCTCACTTCAGATTCCGTTCCCGCACCGCCGCAGTCCGCACGGCCCGCGCGCCACCGCACTGCACCGGGACTGGCTCATCCGCCACCCCCTGCTACCCGACGCCGACCACCCCGGCTACGCCCACTGGGAAGTGGTGGACCTCGCCGCGCTCGGCTACCCGGACGCCGGTCCGGACGAACTCGCCCTGGCCGCCGACCTGATGGGCTTCTACTTCCTCTTCGACGACCAGTTCGACGGCCCGCTCGGCCGCCGCCCCGCCGAAGTCGCCCCGATCTGCGAACGGCTGATCGCCGTCCTGCACGGCGCCCGCCCCGACCAGGACTCCCCGGTCGAGACCGCGTTCGCCGACCTGTGGGACCGCAGCGTCCAGGGCATGCCGGCCCGCTGGCAGGCCCGCGCCGCCTACAACTGGGAGTACTACCTGGCCAGTCACCCGGCCGAGGCGGCCGGCCGGATCTCCACCCGGCCGCCGGACCGCGACGGCTACCTGGAGCTCCGACGGGGCACCGCGGCCATGGAGACCATCTTCGACATGGTCGAACGCCTGGGCCAGTTCGAGGTCCCGGCCGCCGTCCTGCACCACCCGGTGCTGCGCCAACTCCGCCAGCTGGCCGCCGACATACCGTCCCTCAGCAACGACGTGCGCTCCTACCCGCTGGAGGCGCCGCGCGGGGACGTGAACAACCTGGTCATGATCGTCCAGCGGGAGCGGTGCTGCTCGGCCGAGGAGGCCTGCGCGGCGGTCATCGCCGAGGCCCAGCTGATGGTCGACCGCTGCGCCGAGCTGCGCGACCGACTGCCGGACGTCCACCGCGAGTTGGGCCTCTCCCGGATCGAACGCGTGATCGCCGAGCGGTACGCGGACGGACTGCTGACCTGGCTGGCCGGCTACCTCAGCTGGGAGGCCCGCACCGGGCGGTACCACGCGGTCTGACCGGCGTCCGCCCCGAACCGCCCGACGGGCGTACGGCGGCCCGCCTCGGGAGCGCCGTCCGGGCCACGCGGCGGCGTGCGGCGGCACCCCGCGGGAACGCGGCCGGAACGCGCGCCCCGCAGCGATCCGGTTCCGGGCACCTCTGGCAGATCCGGCCCGAGGCACCCGCGGTGATCGGTTCCGGACTCCCGTCGGCACGCCCCCGGGAGCGGCCGGCGGACACACCCTCCGTACGGGCCCGGCGTACGGACCGTAGCCGCGCCGGGCGCCGGGCGGCTATCGTGCTCGACGGCGGGCGCCCGGCGGGGCGCCGGTCCGATGGCGTGTCCCACCCCTCCCGCCGGACCGCCCCCTGACCGGGCGGTCCGGCGTGCCGCCCGCGGCCCGAGCCGCGCCGACGGCACCCGACGCAGCGAGGAGACACCGAGCATGACGGTCTACCAGCCCCCCGGCACCCCCGGCAGCATCGTCGCCTACCGCTCCCGGTACGAGCACTGGATCGGCGGCGACTGGACGCCCCCGGTGCGCGGCGAGTACTTCGGCAACCCGACCCCGGTCACCGGCGAGGTGTTCACCGAGGTCGCCCGGGGCACCGCCGAGGACATCGAGGCCGCCCTGGACGCGGCCCACGCCGCCGCCCCGGCCTGGGGCCGCACCTCGGCCGCCGAGCGCGCGCAGGTGCTGCTGCGGGTCGCCGACCGGATGGAGGCCAACCTGGAACGGCTGGCCGTCGCGGAGAGCTGGGAGAACGGCAAGCCGGTGCGCGAGACGCTGGCCGCCGACCTCCCGCTCGCCGTCGACCACCTGCGCTACTTCGCCGGTGCGCTGCGGGCCCAGGAGGGCAGCCTCTCCCAGCTGGACGAGGACACCGTGGCGTACCACTTCCACGAGCCGCTGGGCGTGGTCGGCCAGATCATCCCGTGGAACTTCCCGATCCTGATGGCGATCTGGAAGCTCGCCCCGGCGCTCGCGGCCGGCAACGCGGTGGTGCTCAAGCCCGCCGAGCAGACCCCGGCCTCGGTGCTGCTGCTCGCCGAACTGACCGCCGACCTGCTGCCGCCCGGCGTGCTCAACATCGTCACCGGCTTCGGCGAGGAGGCCGGCGCCCCGCTCGCCGCCAGTCCCCGGGTCCGCAAGGTCGCCTTCACCGGCGAGACCACCACCGGCCGGCTGATCGCCCGCTCGGCGGCCGACAACCTGATCCCGGTCACGCTGGAGCTCGGCGGCAAGAGCCCGAACGTGTTCTTCGCGGACGTCGCCGCCGCCTCGGACGCCTTCTACGACAAGGCCGTCGAGGGCTTCGCGATGTTCGCCCTCAACCAGGGCGAGGTCTGCACCTGCCCCAGCCGCGCGCTGATCGACTCCGCGATCTACGAGCGGCTGCTCGCCGACGGCCTGGAGCGGGTCCGGGCGATGCGCCAGGGCGACCCGCTGGACACCGAGACCCAGGTCGGCGCCCAGGCCAGTGTCGAACAGCTGAAGAAGATCCTCTCCTACTTCGAGATCGGCCAGGAGGAGGGCGCCAAGCTCCTGGCGGGCGGCGAGCGGGCTGACCTCGGCGGCGCGCTGGCCGGCGGGTACTACGTCACGCCGACGGTCTTCGAGGGCGACAACTCGATGCGGGTCTTCCAGGAGGAGATCTTCGGACCGGTCGTCTCGGTCACCCGCTTCGACGGCTTCGACCACGCCGTCGCCCTCGCCAACGACACCCAGTACGGGCTCGGCGCGGGCGTCTGGACCCGCAGCCTCAACACCGCCCACCGGGCCGGCCGCGCCATCCAGGCGGGCCGGGTCTGGACGAACTGCTACCACGCCTACCCGGCCCACGCGGCCTTCGGCGGCTACAAGAACTCCGGCATCGGGCGGGAGAACCACAAGGCGCTGCTGGAGCACTACCAGCAGACCAAGAACCTGCTGGTCAGCTACTCCCCCGACGCGGTCGGCTTCTTCTAGGAAGTCGGCTTCCCTTGGGAAGCGAAGCGGAGCGGGAGGCCCACCGGGGCCTCCCGCTCCTCGCCACTCCCCGTGGCGGGCTCCGGGGCGATTCGCCTGTTCCGGGGATCAAAGCACATGAATGCGCCCAATTCACCGACGCGCCGCCGACATGCCCGGACGGCCCGCGCGAAAGCCGTAGACAGGACTCCCCGTACCCCAACCCCGATCCGGGAGTCCCGCGTGACCATCGCCCCCACGAAACTCAGCGACCCCGCCGTCCGCGCCTTCGTCACCGCGGTCAACGCGGGCGACCGCGAGGCCTTCTTCGCGCTGCTCGCCGCGGACGCGACCATGTCCGACGACGGGTCCGAGCGCGACCTGGCGGACTGGGTCGACCGGGAGATCTTCGGCCCGAACGGCCGGATGGCCGTCCAGACCGAGTCGCACGGCGGCCACGCGCTGGTCGCCGAGTTCACCAACGAGACCTGGGGCACGATGCGCACCGCGTGGCGCTTCACCGTCGACGGCGGGAAGATCCGCCGCTTCGAGACCGGCCAGGCCTGAAGCGACCGGCCTGGCCCGGGGCCACCAGCCAGGCCTGGGACTACCGGCCGGGCCCGGGGCTACAGGCTGACCCCGGGGCTACCGGTCCAGCCCCAGGCACCCCCGCACCGCGCGGATCAGGTTCCGCGAGCGGACGTCCCCGGTGACACCCGGCTGCATGCCGTTGGTGACGTAGCCGAAGCCCAGCCCCAGGTCGGGGTCGGCGAAGCCGAGCGAGCCGCCCCGGCCCGGGTGGCCGAAGCTCGCCGGGGAGGCCATCGGCGCGGTCGGACCGTGCCGCCAGAAGCCCAGGCCGAAGGTGGAGTTGACGATCAGCACCCGGTCCGGCCCGCTCACCGCCGGCCCGACCGCGCGTGCCAGCACCTCGGGGCCGAGCAGCGGCGGCAGCAGCGCGCCGGAGCCGTCCGCACGGTCGGCCGCGCCGATCAGCGCCGCGTAGAACCGGGCCAGCGACCGGGCGGTGCCGATGCCGCCGGCCCCGGGGATCTCGGCGGCCTGCACCGCCGGGTCGTTGAGGTCCACGCCGGGGCGCACCGAGGCGAAGGAGCGGGCGGTCAGCGAGGCCGGGTCCTGGTAGGCGTCCCGGACGGACTGCTTGGGCCGCAGCCGCAGCCCGCTCGGACCGGTCCGCGCCGCCTCCGGGGCCGGTAGGTCGACCAGCTTGCCGACCCGGGGCGCGGCGCCGGCCGGCAGCCCGATCCACAGGTCCAGCCCGAGCGGCCGGGCGACCTCCTCGGCGAAGTACTGGCCTATGGTCCGGCCGCTCACCCGGCGCACCACCTCGCCGACCAGCCAGCCGAAGGTGTACGGGTGGTAGCCGTGCGCGGTGCCGGGTTCCCAGGCGGGCTCCTGAGCGGCGACGGCGGCGGCCGCGCGCTCCCAGGTGAGCACGTCCTCCAGCCGCAGCGGCACGTCCAGCGCGGGCACCCCGGCCTGGTGCGAGAGCAGCTGGCGCACCGGGACCCGGCCCTTGCCGGCCGCCGCGAACTCCGGCCAGTACGAGGCCGCCGGGGCGTCCAGGTCGAGCAGGCCGCGCTCGACCAGCAGCAGCGCGGCGGTCGCGGTGAGGCCCTTGGTGACCGAGCGCAGCACCTGGGCGGTGTCCGCCGTCCACGGCACCGCGGGCGCCGGCCGGCCACCGACCTCCGGCCGGGCGTCGCCGCCCCACAGGTCGACCACCTTGCGGCCGCGCACGTACAGCGCGAAGGCCGCGCCGAGCTCGCCGTAGTCGGCGAAGTTCCGTGCGAAGGCCTCCCGTACGGGCTCGAACCCCTCGGCCGTCTCGCCCCAGATCTCCACCACCGTGTGCCGTCCTCGACCAGTTCCGCTGCTTCTCATGCCATGTGCGCTCGTTTTCGATCTCCTTCGATCCTTCTTCGATCGAATTCGTTCGAACCGAGCCCCGAAACCCTAACCTGTCCCCCATGACCAACCCTGCCGAGGAACTGCTGGACATCGTCGACGAGCACGACCGCGTGATCGGGACCGCCCTGCGCGGCGAGGTGTACCGGCGCGGGCTCACCCACCGCTGCGTCTTCATCCTGGTCCGCGACCCGGCCGGACGGATCTTCGTCCACCGCCGCACCGACACCAAGCTGTTCGCCCCCGGCGCGTACGACATGTTCGTCGGCGGCGTGGTCGGCTCCGGCGAGACCTACGCCGAGGCCGCCGTCCGCGAGGCCGAGGAGGAACTCGGCGTCCACGGCGTCACCCCGCGGCCCCTGTTCAAGTTCCTCTTCGAACAGGACCGGCTCTCCTGGTGGTGCGACATGTACGAGGCGGAGTGGGACGGCCCGGTCTCCCCCCAGGAGTCCGAGGTCGCCTGGCACGCCTGGCTCACCCCCGCCGAACTCGCCGACCGCCTCACCCGCGACACCTTCGTCCCCGACGGCCTGGAGGCCTACCGCCGCTACCTGGAGCTCCGGTCCGCCTAGCGCCGCCGAGGCCTCGGGGCTGACGGTTCGCGGTGCGGGGCGGCGTGCGGGCTTCGGAGACGGCGTGCGGGCCGACGGGCGGCGCGCCCCAGGCTCCACCGGAGGGCCCGCGACGAACTAGGGTGGCGCGCATGGCCTCCCGTACGCCGTCTCCGACGGCCGACCACGCAGCACGGACCTCCGCATCCGCCGGGGCGGCGGGCGGGCGGCCGCGTCGGCGGCTGAGTGTGGACGAGCGGCGGGAGCAGCTGATCGCCGTGGCGCTGGAGCTGTTCAGCCGCCGGCCGCCGGAGGAGGTATCGATCGACGACATCGCCGCCGCCGCGGGCGCCTCCCGGCCGCTGGTCTACCACTACTTCCCCGGCAAGCAGGCGCTGTACGAGGAGTCGCTGCGGCGGGCCGGGCAGGAGCTGTCGGCGCGGTTCGAGGAGCCCATGGAGGGGCCGCTGTCGGAGCGGCTGCACCGGGTGATGGGCCGCTACCTGGACTTCGTGCAGAGCCACGGGCCGGGCTTCGCCGCCCTGCTGCGCGGCGGCTCGGTGGCGGCCAGCGCGGGCACCTCGGCGGTGATCGACGACGTGCGCCGGGCGGCCCAGGAGCAGATCCTGGCCCACCTGGCCATCCCCGCGCCGAGCGTCGGGCTGCGGCTGACCGTCCGGGCCTGGATCGCCAACGCCGAGATCACCTCGCTGGAGTGGCTGTCCGAGCGCTCGGTGCCGCTGGCGGAACTCCAGCTGCACCTGGTGCAGGAGTTCGTCGCGGCGCTCACCCTCACCGCCGCCCGCGAGCCGGCGCTCGCCGCCGAACTGGCCTCCTTCTTCGCCGACGAGCGCCCCGACGGCCCGACCGGGCGCCTGGTGCGGGACCTCGCGGGGCTGTTCGCCGTGCCGGGGATCGTCGAGGCGGTCACCGCGCTCGCGGCCGGCACCCCCGACGACGGGTCCGCGCCGGCCACCGGGGCCGCCGCCGAGTGACCCTCGCGGTCGGCGGATCGACGACCGGGGCCGGCGGAGCGGTAACCGTGCCCGGCGGAGCAGTGACCGGGGTCGGCGCCGGACTCGTCGCCGCGCGCCGACCGTCCAAGTGATCATCGGGTGATCCTGCGGTTCGGTCAGGACAGTGGGCTCTGATAGGAATGAGCAGGGATCTGACGGCGCGCCGCCGCGCCGGGGCCGGTCCCACCCGAACCACCGACAGCAGACGGAGCAGAGCGGGGGGCTCACCAGGTGACCCAGGACGTCCAGTTCAGCGTGGAGGCCAATCCCTTCGCGGCAGCGGAGCAGGTCTGCGCGACCCTCGGCACCCTCACCGACGCCCTCTTCGACCAACACACCTCGCGCCACCCGGCGGCCTCGCTGAGCGCCCTGCGGACGGCCGAACACCCCGCCGCCGAGGCGCTGTTCGCCCTGCCGCTGGCCCCCAACGGCCCGGTGCACACCGCCCTCGACCGGCTCGGCACGGTGACCACCGCGGGCACCGGACGGCCGGGCACCGGCGCGCGGCTCACCGACCGGGTGGTCACCGCGCTCCAGGCCCGGTACGGCGGCGGCGCGGTGCGCGGTGCCATCGCCGACCGGGGCACCACCTCGGCCGCGCTGTTCCAGCTCCCGGTCACCGGCGAGTTCGCCGACGCCAAGCTGCGTCCGCCGTTCGCCCCCGCGCTGGCCGCGCTGGCGGCCGGGCAGCAGACCCGCCAGCCGGTCGAACTGCCCACCGGCGCGGGCGCCGAGGTCCGGCTGGTCGTACCGCCCGGCTTCCACTCGCTGACCTCCCCGGGCGGCCCGCCCGGCGTCTCCGCCCGTACGGTGCCCCCGCTGCCCGACGGCACGGACCGGACCGGCGGCAGCGCGACCGGTGGGAGTGCGAGCGGCGGCAGTGCGAGCGGTGGGAGCGCCCCGGCCACCGTGGCGGCCGCCGATGAGCTGGCCCGGCACCTGGCCGAGGTCGCCGAGGAGCTGTTCAGCGCGACCGGTCCGGAGCCGCGGCGCGACTTCGCGGTGATCTCCGCCACCCTGGCCGACCTGATCCGCGACGCGGGCGTCGTGTACGCCGGCGTCTGCGCCCTGGAGCTGGACGACCGCGCCTCGGACGCCGCCCTGGTCGTCTCGCTCGCCCGGCACCCGCTGCCGATCACCGCGCTCGCCACCGAGCTGGCCACCGTCCGGCGGCACGCCGAGGTGTGGACCGTACTGCTGCCGGCCGGACCGGCCGCCGTCCTGGTCGAGGGCCGGACCGTCCCGGTACCCGGACCGCTGGCCGCCGACGGACAGCGGCGCTGGGTGGTCACCTCGGCCGTCCAGGCCTTCGTGCCGCTGCCGGACGGCGGGACGGTGCTGTGCGCCCAGCTGTCCACGGCACGGCCGGAGGACTGGGAGCTGTACACGGAGGCGTTCGCGGAGCTGCTGAAGAGCATCCAGTTCGGCTGGGACGGCGTACCGGTCCCGGGCACCGCGGCCGCCGTCCCGGCCGCCGCGGTGAGCAGCGTTCCGACCCCGGCGCCCGCTCCCGCCCCGACCCCGTCGCCTGCTGCCGCCGTCGAGGAGGCCCCGGCGGAGGCGCCGGAGGAGAGGCCGGTGCACCTGCGCGGCACACCGGTGCGGGTGCCTCCCGCGGACTTCAACCCCTTCGCGCCAGTCGCGGAGACCCCGGAGGTCCCCGCCGCCGGTGGGGACCAGGCGGCACCGGACGCCGAGGGCGGACCGAAGGGCACCCCGGTGATGGTCCCGCCGCCGGACTTCAACCCCTTCGCCATGGGGGGCGTCCCGGACGTGTCGGGCGACGCGCCCGCCACCCGGCCCGCCGGGGCGGCTCCGGTCGCCGATCCGTTCGGCACCACGGTCGCGGCCGAGCAGAAGGCCGACCCGTTCGGCACGACTCTCCCCTCCCAGGGCCCGGCCGTCCCGCCGCCGCCCTCGACCCCGCCCGTCATCCCGGCCCAGGCACCGCCCGCCGCGGAGGCGGAGCGGGGTTCGGGGCAGGGCGGGGAGGCAGAGGAGCCGGCTCCGGGCAAGGGCACGCCGGTGATGGTCCCGCCGCCGGACTTCAACCCCTTCGCCATCGGGGGTCTCCCGGACCTGTCGGCTCCCGAACCGGAGTCGGCGGAGGAAGCGGACGCCGAGCCGCAGAACCGCCCGTTCGGCTGAGCCGGAGGCGGGGGAAGCCGCTGCGCGCCGTCACCGCGAACGGGTGACGGCCGTCAACGGACAGCTGACGGCTGACAGGTAACAACCGACAGATAACAGCTGACAGATTTCAGCGAACGAAATCTGAAATCTGTTACCTGTCATCTGTCAGCTGTTCGCCGCCCCCTGCCCCCGCCGCTCGATCATCAGACCGACCCCGTCCAGCATCCGCGCCATCCCGAACTCGAACAGCGCCTCCAGGCCCAGGTCGATCTCCGGCCCCCGGTTCATCGCGTCGAACATCGGGAACCGCTCCGGATCCGCCATCAGCCGGGCGTGCTCCTCACTCTCCACCCGGTCCATCCACTCCTCCGCGGACAGCCCGCTGTCCTGCTCGGCCTGCGCCTCCCGCTCGAAGTGGACGGCCAGCCCGCACACGAACGCCGCCAGGGCGACGGCCGCCTGGGCCATCTCCTCGCCGCTCAGACCCCGCCCCGCCAGGGCGGCCATCGACCGCTCGGTGTGCACTGCGGCGTCCGGCGCCAGCACGGGCCGGGTGAAGGACATCGTGGAGGCCAGCCACGGGTGACGCCGGTAGATCCGCCACTGCAGCCGAGCGACCGTCTCCAGCCCCTCCCGCCAGTCCTCCGCCGGCGGCTCGGGCAGCGGCTGTTCCCCGAACGCCACGTCCGTCATGAGGCGCAACAGCTCGTCCTTGCCGGGCACATGACGGTAGAGCGACATCGTCGCGACGCCCAGATCGGTCGCGACCCGGCGCATCGACAGCGCCGCCAGCCCCTCCTCGTCGGCCACCCGGACGGCCGTCGCGACGATCCGCTCCCGGGTGAGCTCACCCTCGCCGCCCGCTCTCACCCGCCGCGCCGCGGTCGGCGCCGTGGCCGGCTCCGCCACCGGCCGCGCTTCCCGCGCCGGTTCCCGCCGCGGCTCCCGGGCCCGGACCTCCTCCGGAGCTGCCTTCCCGGCCACCACCGTGCCCACCCCGGGAACGGCCCGTACGAGCCCTTCCTCCCGGAGGCGGTTCAGCACCTTGGTCGCCGTGGCCATCGCGACGCCCCACTCCTGGGTGATCCGCCGGGTCGACGGCACCCGCGCCCCCGGCGCCAACTCCCCTGCCGCGATGCGACGTCGGAGCTCGGCCGCGATCCGCTCCGAGGGACTCCCGCTCTCAGCCACCCGATCCCACCATCAACCTGCCGTTCAACAGCCGTGGTGCCGACAGCAGTTGACGCGCCAGGCGCCAACCACCGGCCACCACAGCCGGGTTCACCCGCGATCCGGCCGCACCCGGCCCGATCCGCGTCCGCCCTCAGCCGGCCCTCGGCGCGCCCTCAGTCCGCCCGCCGGGCCAGGTGCACCACGTCCGGCACCCCCCGGGCGACCGGGATCTCGTGCGTCACCACGTCCGAGAACCCCACCGCCCGCAGCGCCTCCTCGAAGGCCGGCGAAGGCTGCGCGCTCCACACCGCCAGCACCCCGCCCGTCCGCAGCCGGTGCCACAGCACCGCGAGCCCGTCCGCGCCGTACAGCCCGTCGTTGGACTCGGTGACGGTCCAGTCCGGCCCGTTGTCGATGTCCAGGCACAGCGCGTCGTAGCGCTCGCCGTCCGCCGCCGCGAGGTACTCCAGCAGGTCGGTGTGGAGCACCTCGACCCGCGCGTCCTCCAGCGCACCGTCGGAGAAGGCGCCGAGCGGGCCGGTCCGGTGCCAGTCGATGATCGCGGTCTCCCGCTCGACGATGGCGATCCGTCCCCAGCGCGGCTCGGCCGCCGCGTACGCCAGCGAGAAGCCGACCCCGAGGCCTCCGATCAGCACCGACGGCCGCTCGACCGGGCCGCCCGTGCGGTCCAGCTCGTCCAGCGCCGCCTGGATCAGCAGCCGCTCCGAGCGCCCGTCGGCGGTGTCCATCAGGAAGCAGCCGTTGGCGATGATCTCGAAGTCCCGACCGCGTTGCCGGAGCACCACCTCGCCGTACGGGCCCTCCCGCCGGTCGAGGGTGACGACGGCCTCGTGGCCGTCGCGTTCGGGCAGTGCGGTGGTCATCCGTCCCCCTTGGTGGACTCGGGCGAACTCGGCTGCGGTGCCGCCCCCGTACGGACGGGGCGGGCACCTGCCCGACAATAGCCGAGTCCGCACCCGGGTCCGTCAGGTCGTGACCAGCACCCCGACGTACGAGACGCCCGCGACGACCACCCAGGACCCGAGTCCGAGCAGGGCGATCCGCCCGCCGGTGCGGGCCATGGTCGGCAGGTGCACCGCACTGCCCAGGCCGAACAGCGCGGCGGCCAGCAGCAGCCCCTGGGCGTCCGCGGCCAGGTCGAGCGCCCGCTCGGGCAGCACCCCGGTGGTCCGCAGGACGATCATCGCGAGGAACCCGGCCACGAACAGCGGCACGATCGGCGGACGGCTGCCGGTCTTCACCGACTTCTCAGCCGGCTTCTCACCCGACTTCGCGCTCGACTTATCGCCCGACACTGCGCTCGCC
>NZ_LFVW01000334.1:0-12968 GCF_001182915.1 Kitasatospora sp. MY 5-36 | reverse complement strand
GTGCCCGCCGTGCAGGTACCAGGCGCCGCCGCACAGCTCGTCGAGCACGCCGGGGCGCGAGTCCGCCGCGCGGAGCCTGCGCAGCACCGCCTCGGTGGGGTCGGCCGCCCAGTCGATCCGGCGCTCCTCCTGGCGCAGCGCGGGCCGGGTCCGTACGGTGCCGCTCCAGCCGGGGCCGGACTGCGGCTCCGGCGCGTACCCGCCGGAGGCGAAGCGTTCGACGGCGAGCAGCGCGGCCGCCACCGCCGCGTCGGCGACCTCGTTGCGGTACAGGTCGCTCTTGCCGTACCCGGGCAGCCGGCAGGGCACCCAGGCCCAGACCGGCCCGGCGTCCAGCTCCGCCTCGGCCTGCAGCACCGTGACGCCCCAGTCGGTGCGGCCCTCCTGGACGGCCCGGTCGAGGGAGGACGGGCCGCGGTCGCCCGGCGGGCCGGGGTGGACGACCAGGCAGGTGAGCTGTGACCAGAGCCCGCGCGGGATCGCCGTGCGCAGCATCGGCGCGAGCACCAGGTCGGGTTTCAGGCGGTGCACCGCGTCGAGCAACTCCTCGTCGTCACCGGCCAGTTGGACGTCCACGGTGTGGAGCCGGTCGCGCAGTTCGGCGTGCAGCCGCTGGCTGAGGCTGTTGAACGCGCTGGCGAGGAGAAGAATCCGCATGTACGACTCCGACGGGGTGGGGTTCCGGGAACCCGGCGATCATCGCTTCCGCCCCCGTGACGCCCCGTCCCGTCCGGTATGTCGCGCCGCGCGTTCACCCGAGCGGCCGGAGCCGGGCGGCGGGGCCGAGCGGGTAGCATGTAAGGCATGAATCCGAATAGTGACCCTTACGAGATCCGTCCCGGCGTGCCCACCGTCGAGGTCTTCCGCCGCCTGCGCACCGACGCCGGCCTCTCCGACAAGGCCCCCGAGGCGGTCGCGCTCGCCCTCCCCAACACCTGGTACGGCGTGGTCCTCCGCCACGAGGGCGAGCCCGTCGGCATGGGGCGGATCATCGGCGACGGCGGCACCGCGTTCCAGGTCACCGACATCTGCGTCCACCCCGCGCACCAGGGCCACGGCCTCGGCAAGCGCATCATGGCCGCGCTCACCGGGGAACTGGAGCGCCGGGCACCCGCCACCGCGTACGTCTCGCTGATCGCGGACGGGCCCGCGCGCTTCCTCTACGAGAAGTTCGGCTTCGCGGACACGGCCGCCCACGACTCGATCGGCATGTACCGCCTGATGGGCGGGCGCTGACGGCCCGGACTGTCGGTGGCGCGGTGTGTACTGGTGCCCGACCCGCCGCCCGCCCGCACGACCCCGGAGGCACCCCGATGGCCCGACTCCACGTCCGTTCCGGCCTCGACCCCGACGAGCCGGACACCCCGGCGGCCGCCCTGGTCGTCGACCCCGAGGGCACCCCGGGGGAACAGGCCCTGGAACGCCTCGGCGGGCACTGCTACGAGGGCGACGAGGTCCTCTACCTGGTGCAGACCGACGGCTGGGCCGAACACAGCTACGACGGGGGCCTGCTGACCGTCGCCGTCGCCGTCCACCCGGCCGTCCTGGAACGGGCGGAGATCGACCCGGCCGGCTTCCCGCTCCGCTCGGCCGCCGACCCGGCAGCCGTCCTCGTGCTGCGCGCCGAGACCGCCGTCGCCCCGGCCGTCGCCGAGCGGCTCGCCGAAGGCGCCGCCGTCCTCCTCGGCCCGCCGGACACGCCGCTCGACGACCTGCTCGGCCCCGACGGCGACTGGCCGATCATCCTCGCGGGGCCCCCGCAGCCGTAGGCGGCCGCTTCGGCCATCCGCCCCGCCGGTTTCATCCGGCCCGGAGACGGCGGAGGGCGCGCCTACGTCCTGCGGCGGCGCAGCAGAAAGGGCCCTTCCGGTGGCGACCGGCGGGGCCCTTCTCCCACGCCGAAGCGTGGGCGTGTCACTCGGAGTCGGCGACCACCTGGATCTCGTCCTCCCGAAGGATGAGGTGCTCCTCGCCTTCGATCGTGATCTCGGTGCCCGCGTACGCACCGGACGGCTTCTTGTCCGTACCGGACGCCGTCGCCTTGCTGTCCCCGGCCATGTCTCCTCCTTTCGGTCGACACGGTGTCGACCCGCGCCGATCCTGCCATGACCAACCGTCACCGGGCCATCGCCCTCGGTGGAGCAGGGCAGCCCTGCCGAGGCCAACCTGTCGATGGCATCGGCGACTTGATGTCATTTCAGAATGTCGGACGCGCCGCCGACGACGCACCCCGCTCAGGGTCAGGTCGACTGACGCCGCTCCCCGTCCGGGTCGCCGAGGAGGTCGGTGACCAGGTGGCGGGCGTAGGCGGGGGTGAGGCCGGAGGGGCGGAAGAGGATGCGGTACATCAGGGGGGCGACGAGGCGGTCCATGGCGGTCTCGACCTCGGGGGTGTCCTCGCCGCGGGCGCGGGCCCGGGCGAGAACGAGGCCGAGCTGGTCGGCGGCGTAGGCCGAGCACTGGCCGGCGTTGCCGCCGTCCGGGTCGCCGAGGAGGGCGTCGCGGACGTAGGCGCGGCCGGAGGCGGAGGCCATCTCGTCGAGGAACTGTTCGGCCCAGGCGGTGAGGTCGGCGCGCAGGCCGCCGCGGTCCTCCGGTTCGGTGTCCGGGCGCAGCCGCTCCACCGCGACGTCCGACAGCAGCTCGGCGAGGTCGCCCCAGCGGCGGTAGACCGTCGACGGGGTGACGCCGGCCCGCTGGGCGACCATCGGCACGGTGAGCGCCTCGCGGCCCACCTCCGCGAGCAGTTCGCGGACCGCGGTGTGCACCGCCTCCTGGACGCGGGCGCTGCGCCCGCCCGGGCGGGCCATCTGGCGAGGACTCATACCGTCATCTTAAAGCGTCGCCTTTGCGTTAAGGCGGGCCGGGCCCGGTCAGACCACCGGTGCGAGCGCCCGCGCGGGCTGCGTGCGCTCGTAGGCGTGGCCCACCCGCAGCAGCGTGCGCTCGTCGAAGGGCCGTCCGAGCAGTTGCAGGCCGATCGGCAGGCCCGCCGCGTCCTGGCCGGCCGGGACGGTCAGGGCGGGCAGGCCGGTGACGTTGGCCGGGGCGCAGAGCCGGACGTAGGCGTCGGCGACGCCCTCGGAGGTGCCGTCCGGCCAGGTGACCGTCTCCTGGCCGGCCCGGACCGCCGTGGTCGGCACCGTCGGGGCGGCGATCACGTCGACCTCCTCCAGGATCCCCGCCCACGCGTCGCGGATCAGCGTCCGGGCGCGCTGGGCGCGCAGGTGGTCGCCCGCGTCGATCAGCTCGCCGGCCTCCAGCAGGACCCGGACGTCCGCCTGGTACAGCTCGGGGACGGTGCGCAGGGTGCGGGCGTGGTAGGCGGAGGCCTCCGGCGCCACCAGGCCCCACAGGGTGGGCAGGAGGTAGCGGGCCAGCGGGACCTCCACCTCGACGGGCCGGGCACCGAGCGCCTCCAGCCGCGCGACGGCGTGGTGGACGGCGGCCGCCACCTCCGGGTCGACGTGGTCGACGTAGTGGTTGACCGGCACGCCGATCCGCACGCCCGTCAGGTCCGGCTCCCGCTCCGGCCGGTAGTCGACGGCGGGGGCGGCCACCGAGGCGGGGTCGCGCGGGTCGCGCCCGGCGAGGGCGGCCAGGACCAGCGCCGCGTCCTCCACGGTGCGGGTGATCGGGCCGACGTGGTCGAGCGACCAGGACAGCGGGGTGACGCCGTGGCGGGGCACCAGCCCGTAGGTCGGCTTGAGGCCGACCACCCCGTTCAGCGCGGCGGGCACCCGGATGGAGCCGCCGGTGTCGGTGCCGAGGGCGAAGGTCGCCGCCCCGGCGGCCACCGCGACGGCGGACCCGCCGCTGGAGCCTCCGGCGACCCGCTCGCGGTCCCAGGCGTTGGCGGTCTGCGGGGTGGTCAGGCCGTAGGCGAACTCGTGGGTGTGGGTCTTGCCGGCCAGGACCGCGCCGGCGGCGCGCAGCCGGGCGACGACGGTGCTGTCGGCGGCCGCGCGATGGCCGTCCCGGACCCGGGAGCTCGCGGTGGTGGGCGATCCGGCGACGTCGATCAGGTCCTTGAGCCCGACCGGGACGCCGTGCAGCGGCCCCCGGTACCGGCCCCGGGCGATCTCCCGCTCGGCCTCGCGCGCCGCGTCGCGGGCCTGTTCGGCGGCGACGGCGACGTACGCGCCGAGGTGCGGCTCGACCCGGTCGATGCGGCCGAGGACGGAGTCGACCAGCTCGACGGGGGACAGCCGCCGCTCCCGGATCCGCGCCGAGGCGGCGGCGATGGTCAGCTCATACGGCTGCATCGGGGTGCCCCCCTTCCGCGCGGAAGGCGGCGGCGGGCGGGGTGTCCCCGAGGTCCAGCTCCCGCAGGACGGCGACGACGGACCGGATGTGCCCGGCGGTGGCCGCCACCGCGGCGTGCCGGTCGGCCGGCAGGTCGAGCCCGGCCCGGGCGGCCCGGCGGGCCGCCTCGGGCGGGGGGAGCTCCGCATTGGTCGGGGGTGGTGCGAGGCACCACGAGGCATCCCCGCCAAAAGCTAAGGGTTTGCGTTAGCGAGACTGTAGGTTCTATGGTCGCGTTAACGCAAACGAATGGCTTTTGCAGCGGAGGAACCGCCCCATGCCGAACACCCCTACCCCCTCCTGGACGGTCGGCGACCTCACCGTCCACCGCGTCGACGAAGTCCCGCTGCCGCCCGCCACCGGGCCGTGGCTGCTGCCCGACGCCACCCCCGAACTGGTGGCCGGCCAGGACTGGCTGCGCCCCGACTTCGCCGACGCCGACGGCGTGCTGCGCCTGGACAGCCACAGCTTCGCCGTCGTCGTGGACGGGCTGCGCGTCCTCGTCGACACCGGCATCGGCAACGGCAAGCAGCGGGCCAACCCGGCCTGGCACGACCTGCGCACCGACTACCCCGAGCGCCTGGCCGCCGCCGGCTTCCCGCCGGACTCCGTCGACCTGGTGGTCCTCACCCACCTGCACGCCGACCACGTCGGCTGGAACACCCGGCAGGTGGACGGCGCGTGGGAGCCCACCTTCCCCGGCGCGCGCTACCTCACCACCCGCGCCGAGCGGGAGTTCTGGGCCGGGTACCCCATGGACGAGGCGCGCGCGCAGCTGTTCCGCGACTCGGTGCTCCCGGTCGAGCGGGCCGGCCTGCTGGACCTGGTCGACGTCCCGGCCGAGGGCCTGCGGATCGTCCCCGGCCTGCGCCTGCTCCCCACCCCCGGCCACACCCCGGGGCACGTCGCCGTCGAACTGACCAGCCGGGGCCGGACGGCGCTGATCACCGGCGACTGCCTCCACCACCCCGTGCAGCTCGCCCACCCCGCCATCGGCGCCTGCGTCGACATCGACCCCCGGCAGTCCGCCGCCACCCGCCGGGCGCTGCTCGCCTCCCTCGCCGGTACCGACACCCTGCTGCTCGGCACCCACTTCGCCCCGCCCACCGCCGGCCATGTCCTCGCCGACGGGGAGGCCTACCGGCTGCGGCCCGTGCCCCCGACGGCCGGGGAGAGCGGCCCGCCCGTCGGCGCCGACGGAGCGCGGTGAGTGCGCACCGGGCGGGGCCGCCGAGTCGGCGCGCCGTCGGTTCGCCTCCGCTCGACCCCCTGACCGTCAAGTCGGCCCGTCCGAGCGCCGGTCCGATCGTCTGATGAACCGTAGGCTCGACGGCACCCGCTTCGCCGAACCGGGATCGGTGCCCGCTCTCCAGGGGGCGGGCGGGACGATTGAGACGGCAGGAGGAGTTGAGGACGCTGGAAGCGTTCGTCGAGCCCTTCGGGCAAGGATGGGTCCACTTCACCGACTTCGCCATCGCCCTGGTGCTGGCCAGCGCGATCGGCCTGGAACGGGAGATCAGACAGAAGGCCGCCGGACTGCGCACGTACACCGTCGTCGGCCTCGGGGCGGCGCTCTTCACCCTGGTGAGCAAGTACGGCTTCAGCGACGTGGTCCAGTCCGGCGTGGTCACCCTGGACCCGTCCAGGATGGCCGCCCAGATCGTCTCCGGACTCGGCTTCATCGGCGCCGGGGTGATCTTCGTCCAGCGCGGCTCGATCCGGGGGCTGACCACGGCCGCCACCGTCTGGCTGACCGCCGCGATCGGCACGGCGGCCGCCGCCGGACTGCCGCTGCTCGCCACCGCGGCCACCGCCGCCTACTTCTTCGTCGGCTACGTGCTGCGGCCGCTCACCCACCGGCTGCCGAGGCTGCGCACCCGGCCGGTCAGCTGCCACGTCACCTACACCGAGGGCAACGGCCTGCTGCGGCTGCTGCTCGCCCGGATCACCGCCGCGGGGTTCGCCGTGGCCGAACTGGCGACCGTGGACCGGGCCGGGCCGCCCGACGAGGGCGGCGGCGGTGTCGACGAGCGGATCGCGGAGGTGCACATCACCGTGCACGGCCGCGGGGACCTGTCCGCCCTCACCGCCGAACTGGCCCGCCTCCCGGGCGTCCTGACCTGCGCGGTCAGCCACGCCGAGGACTGAGGCCGGCTCAGTCCGCCGACCCGGCCGGCACCGCCGGCGCCACCGGGGGCGTCCGGACGGCGAGCAGGGCGGTGTCGTCCGTCAACCGGCCGCCGGTGTGCCGGAGGACCTCGGCCGCCACCTCGTCGACCAGGCGCCCGGGGTCGACCGCCCCGGGCCGGGCGGCCAGGCGCTCCAGGTGGTCGCGCAGGGCGAAGAAGGCGCCCGTCCGGTCGCGGGCCTCGGTCACCCCGTCCGAGACGATCAGGACCGTCTCCTCCGGGCCCAGGCTCAACCGCCGGACCTCCGGCAGCCCGCCGGCCAGCTGGGCCAGCCCGAGCGGTGCGCCGTTGCCCGGCGGCAGCTGGCGCACCCCCGCGGGGCCGAGGACGTGGGGGCTGTCGTGGCCGAAGTTGACCACCTCCCCCTCCCCCGGCGCGTCGGCCGGGAACCAGACGACCACCGCCGTGGCGAACCGCTCCTCCTGCTCCCCCAGCCGCTCCGCCAGCAGGTTCTGCCGGTGCAGCCGCTCCTCCAGCCAGGACGCGACGGTGGCCAGGTCCGCCTCGTGGAAGGCGGCCTCCCGGAAGCAGCCCACCAGGGCCGCCGCCGCGGAGACCGCCGGCAGGCCCTTGCCCTGGACGTCGCCGAGGATGACCCGCGCCCCGAACGGGGTGGCCAGCACGTCGTAGAAGTCGCCGCCCACCCGGGCCTCGACGTCCGCGGCCAGGTAGCGCGCCGCCGAGTCCACCCCGCCCCAGCCCGGCGGCACCGGGCGCAGCACCACCTGCCGGGTGGTCTCGGCCGTGCCCTGGAGGTGGTGGACGTAGGCGGCGGCCCGGGCGCGGAAGATGCTGATCGGCACCGAGACGGCGGCCCCCGCGATCACCAGCAGGAAGTCCTCGATCCCCTGGGACTTGCTCCAGATGCTGTCCAGGGCCGGGTAGGCGACGACGGCGAGGAGGGCGAACAGCGTGGTGGCCGCCGGCCCGCAGAGCCCGGCGGCCACCACCGGAACCATGGCCAGCCAGCTGACGGACGCGAACGTGGCGGGGGTGGCCGCGTCCACGCCCACCACCGCCGCGAGCACCGCCAGCGGCACCAGCCACGACCGGTGGCCGTACCTGATCAGCACCGGCAGCCGCGGCCCCGGCTCCTCGACGGAACGCGCCCGCAAGCCGTCCCTCCCGTTCTCGCGACGTCCCCCGCTGTTCGGGCGCCCCGCCCGGCGCGCAGCCGCCCGGCGGAGGTTGCGCCCAAGGTACGGGGCCCGGTCACGGCAGGGGTGGTGCGGCGGCGTGATGGGTCCGGCGCTCGCACGTTCGGCCCAGTCGGAGCACCGCCCGCGTCGCCCCGCCCGGGCCCGCCTCCGCTCCACCGCGTGCGGCTTTCCGAGTGAGGGGGCAGGGTGGTCCCGTACGGACCTGCCCGAACCACGCGGCGCCACCGGTGACCCGGCGGCCGGCCGAAGGAGGCGCCATGCGCACCCTGAAGATCCCCCGTCGGAGCCTGGCCCTGGCCGCGGCCCTCGCCGCCCTGCCGACCGCCGCGCTCGTCGCCCCGGCCCAGGCCGCGACCGGTGCCCGGACCGCGACCGCCGCCCCGCCGGTGTCCTTCGTGGAGCTCCCCGAGACCGCGCTGCCGCGCGACCACGCGACCCGGCCGATCACCGTCACGTACCGCAACGACTCCTCGGCCGACCGGACGGTGGCCCCGCAGATCCTCGTCGAGTCGCCGGACAACGGGCCCTTCCTCAACCCGGCGGGCATCCGGATCGAGGTGCTCTCCCCCGACGGCCACTGGCGCGCCATTCCGCTCGGCAGCCAGACCGGCACGCTGTACACCCGGCTCGTCCCGGCCAAGACCGTCCTGCACGGCCACCAGACCCTCACCGCGCACTACCGGGTCACCGTGGTCGGGAAGGCACCGCTCCAGGGCACGGTCGAGCCCCGGGTGGCGCTCTACCGCTGAGTCACCGGCCGCCCTGGGTCACCGGTGGCTCAGGGCAGCTGCACCGGCGTGAAGGTGCCGGCCGGGGTGCCCGCCAGCGCGCCGTCCATCGCGTCGCGCCAGATCGGGCCGGCCAGGGTGCCGCCGAAGGCCTGGCCGACCACCTGGCCGCCGATCCGCTGGCCGTCCAGCGGCTTGGGGTTGTCGGTGTCGCTGACCACGGTCGCGCCCGCCATCTCCGGGGTGTAGCCGACGAACCACACCTGGCGGCTGTCGTTGGTGGTGCCGGTCTTGCCCGCGCTGTCCCGGCCGGTGAGGCCGGCCGTCTGCCCGGTGCCGTCCTCGACCACGCCCTTGAGCATCGCGCTGACGGTGTCGGCGGTGCCGGCCGACATCACCGCCGAGCAGTTCGCCTGCGGCACCGCGAGCGGCTTGCCGTCGGGGCCGGTCACCGAGGCGATGGCGGTCGGCGCGCAGTAGGTGCCGTGGGCGGCGAAGGCCGCGTAGACGGCCGCCATCGTCAGCGGGGTCAGGTCGTTGCTGCCGAGCGTCATCGACGGGACCACCTGGAGCTTCTCGCCGCCCGCCTGCTGGGTGATGCCCAGCTTGTTCGTCATCCGCGCGACGTTACACAGGCCGGTGTCGGCCTCCAGCTTCGCGAAGTAGGTGTTGACGGACTGCGCCATGGCCGACTTCATGTCGAACCGGCCGGTGAGGCTCTGGCTGTCGTTGTGCACCTGCCCGGAGGACGGGAACCTCCCGCCCGAGCAGTCCGTCATGGCCGGCCACGGGATGCTGTAGTCCGTGGTGTAGGCCTGGTCGGCCGGGATGCCGCTCTCCAGGGCCGCCGCCGCGACGACCGGCTTGAAGGTCGAGCCGGTCGGGAAGCCGAGCCCGCCGCCCATGGCCTTGCCGGCGTTGTAGTTGATCTGGGTCTGGTGCTGCTTGCCGTCGACGCCGTACGGGCGGCTCTGGCCCATCGCCAGGATCTTCCCGGTGCCCGGCTGGACGATGCTCATCGCGGTCGCCGCCTGGTCGCCCGCGTCGACGTGGCCGGTGACCGAGGCCTGGAGCGCCGCCTGGGCCGTCGGGTCGAGCGTGGTGCGGATCTGCAGGCCGCCGCGCTTCCAGACCGCCTGCCGCTCGGCGGCCGACGCGCCGAAGGCCGGGTCGGTGAGCACCGTCTCGCGCACGTAGTCGCAGAAGAAGCCCTCGCCCTGCTTGGCCAGGATGCACCCCTGCTGCGGCGCCTGGACGTTCAGCCCGAGCGGGGCGGCGATCGCCTGCCGGGCCTCCTCCTGGGTGATGTGCCCGTACCCGGCCATCTTGCGCAGCACGGTGTCGCGCCGCTCCTTCGCCGCCGTCGGGTTGACCGTCGGGTCGTAGCCGGTCGGCGACTGCACCAGGCCCGCCAGCAGCGCGGCCTGCGGCAGGGTGAGGTCCGCGGCGTGCACGCCGAAGTAGCGCTGGGAGGCCGCCTCGATGCCGTAGGCCTGCTCGCCGAAGAAGGTGATGTTCAGGTAGTTGGTGAGGATCTGGTCCTTGCTCAGGGTCTCCTCGACCTTGATCGCGTACTTCAGCTCCTGGATCTTGCGGCCGACGGTCTGCCGCTGCGCCTCGGCGACCTTCTGCGGGTCGTCGCCCGCCTCCTCGACGAAGACGTTCTTCACGTACTGCTGGGTGAGGGTGGAGGCGCCCTGGGCGGTGGTGCCCGAGGAGGCGTTCTTGTCCAGGGCGCGCAGCACGCCCTTGAGGTCGATCGCGCCGTGCTCGTAGAAGCGGTTGTCCTCGGTGTCCACCAGCGCGGTCTTCACCAGCGGGGAGATCCGGTCCGCCGGGACGACCGTGCGGTCCCGGTCGTACACGGTGGCGATCGTGCCGCCCTGGGCGTCGAGGATCGTCGTGGCCTGGGAGAGCGGAGGGGTCTTGAAGTCGTCGGGCAGGCTCTGGAAGTCGTCCGCCGCCGACTGCGCGCCGAGCCCGACCGCCGCCACCGCGGGCAGCACCATCCCCGCCGCCACCACCCCGGCGACCACGCTGACCGCGACCAGCCGCGTCCCGTGTCCCAGCTTCCGTATGCCCGCCACCACCCGCAGTTCCGCCATGACGCGTGACCGTACGCGGCGCAGATGAGGAACTCCTTGGAAGCCCGGCCCGCCGCCGGGCGCGGACGGCGCACCCGGCGGCAGGCCCGTGGGGCGGGGTCAGCAGGCCTTGACGTACCAGACCGGCGCCCAGTTGCCGTTGGGGTCGCCGTAGGGGGCGCCGGGCGTGGTGTAGACGAGGTTCTTGGACTTGCCGTACATCTTCGCCTTGAGGCCGGTGGACTGGTTGTTGTACCAGGACCCGCCGCTGTTCATGCCGTCGGGGATCTCCTGGAGGATGCCGCAGTCGCTGAAGCGGAACATGAGGTGCTGGTAGTTGCTGTACTTGTAGCCGCAGATGTAGCCCTTGGGGCAGTCGGCCGGGGCCGCCGAGATGGCCGGCTGGGCGTTCGCCACGGGGGCGAGGAGCGTGGTGGCGGCGGCGAATCCGGCCGCGAGGACGATGCCGGCCTTGTGGACGAAGCGCATGGGGGACCTCCTGGGAGCAGTGACGTCGTGTGCGGGCGGCCGGGTCCGGCGCCCGCACCTCAGTCTCGGAGTCCGGGGCACCGCCGCTCGACGTGTTTCGGCCTGGCCCGAATCACGGACGCACCGCTCAACTCCCCTACGAACCGGGCACATCGGGAACGTCGGGCCCGTCGCCGAGCAGTCCGAGGCCGAGCGCGGTCGGGCTGTGCAGCGCGGTGTTGCGGTACCGGGAGGTGCCGATCAGCCTGGCCTCGCGCAGCACGGTGGCGTGCTCGCTGGCGCTGGAGGGGGTGATCCCGGCGAGGGCGGCGAGCTCCTTCGTCGAGCAGCCCGGGTGGTCGGCGACCACCCGCAGCACGGCGGCCCGGGTGCGCCCGAGCAGGGCGGTCACGGTGGGCCCCGACCCCGCCGGGGCCGGCTCGGGGCCGAGCAGGTCCGGCCAGCCCGCGGGGCGGCCGTCGTCGATCGGGAAGGTGACCGCGGGCTGGGGCAGGCCGTGGGAGTCGTCGCTGACCATGGCCCGCTTGGCGAACACCGAGGGGGCCAGCAGGACGCCCTGCCCCTGGAGCCGCAGGTCGTGGTCGACCCTGCTGCGGACCTCCAGCACCGGCGGCTTCCAGCGCATCCACCGGGGGCTGGCGCCGGCGAGCAGCAGCTCGACGCCCCCGCCGAGGAACTGGCGCATCCGCACCGCCCGGTCCGCGGCGTAGCAGTCGGTGATCCGCGACCAGTAGCGGCCGACCAGGTGCTCGTAGAGGAGGCCGAGGCTCTGGGCGAGTTCTTCGCGCAGCGCGCCGTCCTCGGCCAGGCGGCGGGCCCACCCGGGGACGGGCTGGTGCTCGGCGATCGCGGCCAGCTCCGCCGCGACGAGCCGGCCCGGGGTCGCCCGTACCCGCTCCAGCAGCTCCTCCGGCCGGCCTGCCACCGCGGGCATCAGGAAGGTCGGCCCCCAGCCGTCCGCCGGCGCCAGGGAGAGCGCCATCCGGGCCCGCTCGGGCAGCCGCCCCAGGACGCTCCGCCGCCACGGGTCCAGCCGCGCCGCACGGCTCCGGTCCTGTAGGGCCCGCGCCGCGGCCAGGAGTTCGGCGAAGGGCATCGGACCCGCCGGCCGGGTCCTGGCCAGGTCCTGGGAGGTGAAGTGGATCCGGTAGACCATGGGTTCCCTCCGGTGGCGGGCGACGCGGTCAGGTGCGTTTGAAGAACTCCACCTCCGCGAGCGCGATGGCGCGGCCGGCGCCGGTCCCGGCGGCCTCCCGGACGGTGAGCTTCACCTGGGTGACGTCGCTGATCCCGGTCTGGACGGTCTGCGGGCCCGGCTGGTCGTTGAGCGGGACCTGCTGGGTGTGGACCTCGCCGTCCTTCCCGGTGACCTCCAGGGTGAGGACGACGGGGCGGGCCTGCTGCTGGAACTGCTGGGGATCCGGGGAGGCCCCGGTGTGGACGATCAGGTCCACCAGCCGGAACGGGCCGCGGAAGGAGAAGGTGACGGAGTCCCCGATCGCGGGCGCGCCCCAGTAGGTGTTGCTGAGGCCGTCGTCGGCCAGGGTGGCCGGGTGGCCCTCGACGGCGGCGCTCGCCGAGGTGGCGGCGGGGGCGATCGGCGCGGTGCCGCGGACCTTGTCCAGGACGTCCTGGAAGACCCGCTGACCGGCCGGGAAGAGCAGGACCCCGGCCACGACCACCGCGACGAGCGCGAGCAGGGCGATGGTGCGGCGCAGCGCGTTGCCCGAGCCGCCGATCCGCACCCGGCGCCGGAACGGCCAGCGGGTGCGCCACCAGGGCAGTTCGGCGACGGCTTCGGTGGGGGTCAGGGGTGCGGCGCAGCGGCGGCAGAACTTCCGCCCGGGCAGGTTGGGCGTGCCGCAGCTGGGGCAGGGCGGGCCGTCCTGGGTCTCGACGGCCTCGGTCGCCCGGCTGACGGGGCGGGGCGCGACGGGCTTGGCGGGCTGGACGGCCACCGGGTCGGCCGGGGCTGCGGGGGCCTGCGCACCGGGGACCTGCGCTGCGGGGTCG
>NZ_LFVW01000333.1:0-13028 GCF_001182915.1 Kitasatospora sp. MY 5-36 | reverse complement strand
CGCGCGCTCTGCGCGGCCTCGCCCGCCGGGGCAGCCTCGCCCGCCGTGACCGCCCGGGGCCCCGCCAGCGGCGTGGCGAGCCTCCGGCCGACCCCGCCGGGGTTCCGGTGACGGGCCGCCTGGGCCCGGGTGCCGAGTACCCGGAGGCGGCTTCCGGCGCGGCCGGCCCACTGGGCGGGCCCACCGAGCCGTCCGGGCAGGACACCCCGGCGCCGTCCCTCGACCCGGTGTTCCAGCACGGTGTGGTGGTCGGCTTCGACGGCTCGCTGTCGAGCGAGCGCGCCCTCGCCTACGCCGTCGGCATGGCGCGCCGCTCGCAGTGCGGCCTGGTGATCGTGCACGTCGCCAACCGCCTGCCCGCCACGGTCTGGGCGGGCTGCGAGCCGCCCGTCTTCGTCGACCTCCCCGACCACCGGACCGAGGTCCTCGGCCTGGAGCTCGCCTGCGCGGACTTCCTCACCGGGGTGCCGTGGATCCTGGTCGAGCGCGGAGGGGACATCTGCCACGAGATCGAGGAGGTCGGCCGTGAGTACGCCGCCGACGCGATCGTCGTCGGCACGACGCACGGCCTTCTCGGCAAGATCTTCGGCTCGGTCTCCGGACGGCTGGCGCGGCGGGCCAACCGCCCGGTGATCGTGATCCCCTGAGGCCCTGTTCCGGCGGCTTCTCCCGAAGCCGCCGCGACACCTCCTCCTATGCCTCCTTCTGACGCCTTCCCCTGACTCCTCCTTCGCCGTGGCGCTCCCCAACTCTCGTCGCGGAGCGGTGTGTTGACCGGTGTGCCGGCCCGGTGGGCGTGGCTCAGAAGGCGACCGTCAGGATGCGGTCGTCACGAACCGACGCCGAGCTCCCGGGCGATGAGCATGCGCTGGACCTCAGACGTGCCCTCCCCGATTTCCAGGATCTTGCAGTCGCGCCAGAAGCGGGCGACCGGGAATTCGTTCATGAAGCCGTACCCGCCGTGGATCTGGGTCGCCTCGCGGGCGTTGTCGACGGCGGCCTCGGACGAGTACAGCTTCGCGATCGCGGCCTCCTTCTTGAACGGTTCGCCGTGCAGCAGCCGGGAAGCGGCGTCCCGCCAGGCCAGGCGGGAGGTGTGGGCGCGCAGCTCCATGTCGGCAAGCTTGAACTGGATGGCCTGGTTGGCGCCGATCGGCCGGCCGAAGGCCCGGCGCTCGCCGGAGTACTTCACGGACTCGTCGACGCAGCCCTGGGCCAGGCCGGTGGCCAGGGCCGCGATCGCGATGCGGCCCTCGTCGAGGATCCGCAGGAACTGGGCGTAGCCTCGGCCACGCTCGCCCAGCAGGTTGGCCGCGGGAACGCGGCAGTCGGTAAAGGACAGTTCGCGGGTGTCGGATGCGTTCCACCCGACCTTCGAGTACTTCTTCGAGACCTGGAAGCCGGGGGTCCCGGTGGGCACGATGATGGAGGAGATCTCCCGTGCAGGCGAGCGGAATTCGCCCTCTTCACTCGAACGAGCGATCGGTTCGGTGAGCGCGGTGACGGTGACCAGGCCGGTGATGTCGGTGCCGGAGTTGGTGATGAAGCACTTGGTCCCGTTGATGACCCACTCGTCGGTGGCCTCGTCGTACCGCGCCGTGGTCCGGGTGGCCCCCGCGTCCGACCCGCCCTCCGGCTCGGTGAGGCCGAAGGCGCCGAGGAGTTCGCCCGAGGTCAGCCGGGGCAGCCACTCGCGCTTCTGCTCCTCGGTGCCGAACCGGTAGATCGGCATCGCGCCGAGCGAGACGGCGGCCTCCAGGGTGATCGCCACCGAGGAGTCCACGCGGGCGAGTTCCTCCAGGGCGAGGCCGAGGGCGAAGTAGTCGCCGCCCATGCCGCCGTACTCCTCCGGGAAGGGCAGGCCGAACAGGCCCATCCGCCCCATCTCCCGGACGATCTCGTACGGGAACTCCTCCCGCTCGTAGAACTCGCCGATCTTCGGCGCCACCACGTCCTGGGCGAATTCGGCGACGGTGCGCCGCAGTTCCTCGTACTCGCTGCTGAGCCTGTGGTCGAGCATGGTGATCCTCCTGGCGCCCGGCCGGGTCGGCCGCGGACGTGAGCGGGGTGACCGGCGTCCGTCGGACGGTGTGACGGTCGCACGGTGCGATTGAGGGATGGACTGTCGATCGGTGTGGGTGGTGCGGGGCGCCGGCCGGATGGTGCGGGCGGCCGGCGCCGGGGACGGGAGCGGGCGGTCAGCCCCCGGCGGAGCCGAGCAGGGCCTGAACGGTGCGGGACGGGCTCGGGCGGCCGAGGCGCCCGGCCATCCACCCGCTGGTCGCGACGAGGGAGCGCAGGTCGACGCCGGTCCGGATGCCGAGCCCGTGCAGCATCCAGACCAGGTCCTCGGTGGCCAGGTTGCCGGTGGCGCTCTTCGCGTACGGGCAGCCGCCCAGGCCGCCCGCCGAGGCGTCCACCGTGGTGACGCCCTCGCGCAGGGCCGCCAGGGTGTTGCTGAGCGCCTGGCCGTAGGTGTCGTGGAAGTGCACGGCGAGCCGGTCGACCGGGACGCCGGCCCGCGCGAAACCCGCCAGCAGGGCGGTGACCTGGCCCGGGGTGGCGACCCCGATGGTGTCGCCGAGGCTCAGCTCCGCGCAGCCCAGCTCCAGCAACCGCACGCCGTACCGGACCACCTGGTCGACCGGGACGGGGCCCTCCCACGGGTCGCCGAAGCACATCGAGAGGTAGCCGCGGACCGCGACCCCGGCCTCGGTGGCCCGGCCCACGACCGGGCGGAACATCGCCATGGCCTCGTCCGCCGAGCGGTTGAGGTTGCGGCGGGCGAAGGTCTCGGTGGCGCTGGCGAACACCGCGATGTCGGCGGCGTGGTGGGCGAGCGCGCGGTCCAGGCCGCGCTCGTTGGGCACCAGCACCGGCAGCCGCAGGCCGGGGTGGCGCTCCGGCAGACCGGCGAGCCGGGGGACCAGCTCCTCGGCGTCGGCCAGCTGCGGTACCCATTTCGGGTGAACGAAGCTGG
Source organism: Kitasatospora sp. MY 5-36 (assembly GCF_001182915.1). Classification (NCBI taxonomy): domain Bacteria; kingdom Bacillati; phylum Actinomycetota; class Actinomycetes; order Kitasatosporales; family Streptomycetaceae; genus Kitasatospora; species Kitasatospora sp. MY 5-36. The sequence continues at coordinate 10,048 of NZ_LFVW01000333.1, read as the reverse complement.
TGGCCTCGACGGTGCGCAGCCCGGCGGCCGCGAGCCGGGCGATGAACTCGGCCTTGACCTCGACCGGTACCAGCGACTTCTCGTTCTGCAGGCCGTCGCGCGGCCCGACCTCGTGGATCCGGACCTCCTCGGGCAGGCCGGGGGCGCGGACCGGATCGGGCAGGCCCAGGTCGAGGGCGTCGGGCTCGCGGGCGGGGGTGGGGGCGGGGGTGGTCACGACCGCACCTCCGCGGGCCCGGCGGGGACGGTGGCGGCGGCCGGCCCGGCAGGGGCGCCCTCGACCGACGTGTCCTCGACCGGGGTGACCACGACCAGCAGGTCCTCCATCGCGACGGTGGCGCCGGCGGTGGCCCGCAGCTCGGCCACCACGCCGTCGTGCGGCGCGGCGATCACGTGTTCCATCTTCATGGCCTCCAGCACGAGCAGGGGCTGTCCCTTGCGGACCGTCTCGCCCGCCGTGGTCTTGACGACGGTGACGGTGCCGGGCATCGGGGCGGTCAGGGCGCCGTGGTGCGCGCCGGCCCCGGTGGCGCTCTCGACGACCGGGTCGTAGGCGTGCAGCGGCCAGGCGTCGCCCTCGACGCCGAGCCAGGTCGCCGGTCCGGCGGCGGGGCCGGGGGTGGCGTCGGTGGCCAGCGAGAACGTGGTCCGGAGGCCGTCGACGGTCAGGTGCAGCCGGTCGCCGGCCAGGCTCGCGCGGGCGCGGTGCGCGGGGCCCCCGTCGAGCCGGAGCTCCAGCTCGCGGACGGGCCCGGCGGAATTGTCAGTGGCATCGGCTACGTTGCCCGCAGTGATCGAACGGATGCTCACCGCCACCGGGTCCTGGCCGGGGGTGCGGAGTCGGTGGGTGGTCCAGGCAGGGGTGCCGCCCAGGCGCCAGCCGGAGGGAAGGGAGAACGGGTCGGTCCAGCCGCCGGGATCGGCGGGCGGAGTGAGTTCCAGGTGCCGTGCCAGCGCGGCCGCGTAGTAGAGGAGGTGGGCGGGCGACGGCGGTTCGGCCGCCGAGGCCGCGTCGGGGTCGGCCGCGTCCGGGTCGGTCGCGTTCGTGGGGGAGTACGGCGAGGTGAGCAGGGCCGGCTGCTCCTGGGCCGTCCGCTCCACGAGGCCGGTGTCCAGCCGGCCGGCGGCGACCTCGGGGTGGGCGAGCAGTCGGCGCAGGAAGCCGGTGTTGGTGGTGACACCCAGGATGCGGGTGTCGGCCAGCGCCGCGCGGAGCCGGCGCAGCGCGGTCGGGCGGTCGGGCCCGTACGCGATGACCTTGGCGAGCATGGGGTCGTAGGCGCTGGTGACGACGGTTCCGGGGGCGACCCCGGAGTCGACGCGGATGCCCTCGCCCCGGGGCTCGTCCAGGGTGAGGATGCGGCCGCCGGTGGGCAGGAAGTCCCGTTCCGGGTCCTCGGCGCAGATGCGGGCCTCGATGGCGTGGCCCAGGAAGGAGATGTCGGACTGGGCGAAGGAGAGCGCTTCGCCGGCGGCGACGCGCACCTGCCACTCGACCAGGTCGAGCCGGGCCGCGTCCGCGCCGACGGCGACGGCGAGCTCGGTGACGGGGTGTTCCACCTGGAGGCGGGTGTTCATCTCCATGAAGAAGAAGTCCCGCACCCCCTCGGCGGCGGAGGCGGGGGCGTCCGGGTCGATGCCGGGAACGATGAACTCCACGGTGCCGGCACCGGTGTAGCCGCAGGACTCCGCGGCGCGGACGGCCGCGGCGCCCATCGCGGCACGGGTCTCGGCGTTGAGGAGAACGGAGGGAGCCTCTTCGATCAGTTTCTGGTGGCGGCGCTGCAGGCTGCACTCGCGCTCGCCGAGGTGGACGGTGGTGCCGTGGGCGTCGGCGAGCACCTGCACCTCGATGTGGCGCGGCCGGTCGACCCAGCGCTCCAGCAGCAGGGTGTCGTCGCCGAAGGCGGTGCGGGCGACGCGGCGGGCGGCGGCGATCTCGGTGGGCAGGTCGGCGCGGTCCCGCACGAGGCGCATGCCCTTGCCGCCACCGCCGGCGGACGGCTTGAGCAGCACCGGGTAGCCGATCTCGTCGGCGGCGGCGACGAGGTCCTCGTCGGTGGGCGCGGTGGCCTGGCTGCCGGGGACCACCGGGACGCCGGCGGCCCGGACGGCCTCCTTGGCGTTGATCTTGTCGCCCATCAGCTCGACCGCACCGGGAGGTGGTCCGATGAAGACGAGGCCCGCGTCGGCGCAGGCGCGGGCGAAGCCGGCGTTCTCGGCGAGGAAGCCGTAGCCGGGGTGGACGGCCTGGGCGCCGGTGCGGCGGGCGGCGGCCAGGATCTGGTCGGTCCGCAGGTACGTCTCGGTCGCCGAGCTGTCGCTGCGGTCGGCCGGGCCGAGCCGGACCGCGACGTCGGCCTCGCGGACGTGCGGCGCGTCGGCGTCCGCGTCGCTGAACACGGCGACCGAACGGACGCCGAGCCGTCGCAGGGTGCGGATCACCCGCAGGGCGATCTCGCCGCGGTTGGCGACCAGAACTGTGTCGAACATGGGAGGCGTTCCTCCGGGTCGAGGGGAGCCGTACGAAGGAGGTGGCGGTGGGCGGTCGGGCGCCGGCCCGGGTGGGCCGGCGCCGCGGGGAGTCACACCCGGAAGGGAGGATTCACGGACGCGGGGGTGACACGAGGAGGCGTCACATGCGGAAGACGCCGTACGGAGCGGGCGGCGCCAGCGGGGCGTTGGCGCAGGCGGTGAGGGCGAGACCGACGACGGTGCGGGTGTCCATCGGGTCGATCACGCCGTCGTCCCAGAGCCGGGCGGTGGCGTAGTAGGCGTTGCCCTGGCGCTCGTACTGCTCGCGGACGGGGCGCTTGAACTCCTCCTCCGCCTCGGTCGGCCACTGCTCGCCGTGCGCCTCCAACTGGTCGCGGCGGACGGTGGCGAGGACGGAGGCCGCCTGCTCGCCGCCCATCACGGAGATCTTGGCGCCCGGCCACATCCACAGGAAGCGGGGTGAGTAGGCCCGGCCGCACATCGAGTAGTTGCCGGCTCCGTACGATCCGCCGATCACCACGGTCAGCTTCGGGACGCGGGTGCAGGCGACGGCGTTGACCATCTTGGCGCCGTGCTTGGCGATGCCGCCCGCCTCGTACTGCCGGCCGACCATGAACCCGGTGATGTTCTGGAGGAAGAGGAGGGGGATGCCGCGCTGGTCGCACAACTCGATGAAGTGGGCGCCCTTGAGGGCGGACTCGGCGAACAGCACGCCGTTGTTGGCGACGATGCCGACCGGGTGGCCGTGGATCCGGGCGAAGCCGGTGACCAGGGTGGCGCCGTACTCGGCCTTGAACTCGGCGAACCGGCTGCCGTCCACCAGCCGGGCGATCACCTCGCGCACGTCGTAGGGCGTGCGCGGGTCGACCGGCACGGCGCCGTACAGGCCGGCCGGGTCGACGGCCGGCGGCTCGACCGGGGTGAGCGGCCACGGCCTGGCCTCGCGCGGGCCGAGCCCGGCCACGATCGTGCGGACGATGGAGAGGGCGTGGGTGTCGTCCTCGGCCAGGTGGTCCGTCACGCCCGAGGTGCGGGAGTGCAGCTCGCCGCCGCCCAGCTCCTCGGCGGTGACCACCTCACCGGTGGCGGCCTTCACCAGTGGCGGACCGCCCAGGAAGATCGTGCCCTGGTTGCGGACGATCACGGCCTGGTCGCTCATCGCCGGGACGTACGCGCCGCCGGCCGTGCACGAGCCGAGCACGGCGGCGATCTGCGGGATGCCCGCGGCGGAGAGCCTGGCCTGGTTGTAGAAGATCCGGCCGAAGTGGTCGCGGTCCGGGAAGACCTCGTCCTGCATCGGGAGGAAGGCACCGCCGGAGTCCACCAGGTAGACGCAGGGCAGCCGGTTCTCCAGCGCGACCTCCTGGGCGCGCAGGTGCTTCTTCACCGTCATCGGGTAGTAGGTGCCGCCCTTGACGGTGGCGTCGTTGGCGACCACCACCACCTCGCGCCCGGCGACCCGGCCGATGCCGGCGATCACTCCGGCCGCGGGGGCCGCGCCGTCGTACATCCCGTCGGCGGCCAGCGGGGCCAGCTCCAGGAAGGGGGAGGCCGGGTCGAGCAGGGTGTCCACGCGGTCGCGGGGCAGCAGCTTGCCGCGTGAGGTGTGCCGGGCGCGGGCCTTGGCGCCGCCGCCCAGGGCGGCGGCGTCGAGCTTCGCGCGCAGCTCGGCGACCAGGGCGCGGTGCGCCTCGGTGTTGGCGCGGTACGCCTCGGAGCCCGGGTCGGCGGAGCTGCCGAGCCGGGGTGCCGGTGCGGCTGCCGCGGCCGGGGCGGCGCCGGGCGCCGCCGCCGTGCCGGTCGCTGCGACGAGCCGGACGCCGGTGGGTGTGCCGGCGGTTGAGTTGACCATTCCCAAGAGCTCCCTTGCCCTCGGACCAGGTGGGCAGCCGGGTGCGGTCCGCCCGTGATCGCCACGTTAATTAACGTTAACTTACGCGCCCAGGTTAACGGCCGATAACCCGACTGTCTACGATGGACGGCATGCCCAACGTCCCCGCCGCCTCCGCGCTCCCCCGCCGTGACCAGATCCGCAGGGAGGCCGCGAGGCTGTTCGCCGCCCGGGGCTTCCTCGGCGTGGGCGTGGACGAGATCGGCAAGGCCGTCGGCATCAGCGGCCCCGCGCTCTACCGCCACTTCGCCGGCAAGGACGCGATGCTCGCGGACCTGCTGATCGGCATCAGCGAGCGCCTGCTGGACGAGGGGCGCCGCCGCGCGGGCGGCGGCGAGGGCCCGGCCGCCACGCTGGACGCGCTGATCAGCGGCCACGTCGACTTCGCGCTGGGCGACCGGGACCTGATCACCCTGCACGACCGCGAGCTGCTGAACCTCAAGGAGGAGGACCGGCGCACCGTCCGCCGGCTCCAGCGCGGCTACGTCGAACTGTGGGTGGACGTGGTCCGGCAGGCCTACCCGCCGCTGGCCGACCCCGCCGCCGAGCCGGTGGCCCGGGCCGCCGTGCACGCCGTCTTCGGCCTGATCAACTCGACCCCGCACAGCCTCGGCCCGAACCCCGACCAGGGCGAGCGCGCCGCCCTCCAGCGCGACGGCATGGCCGCCCTGCTCCACGCCCTCGCCCACGGCGCGTTCGCGGCGGCCGCGGGCTCGGCCGGCGGCCCCGGCGTCCCTGCCGTCCCCGGCGCCGCTGTCGCTCCCGTCGGCGGTCCGGCGGCCGCGGAGGCCTGAGCCCGCATCCCCGGCTCCGGCTCCGGCTCCGACCACGGTTCCGGTTGCGCCCTCGGCTCCGTTCCCGGCTCCGTTCCCGGCTTCGTTTTCGACGAAGAGCGGCCCGGCGGAGAATGGTCGGGAGCGAAGGTCTGCCGGTGAACGTCCCCGTCGGTAGCCCGCCCGCAGCCCGCCGTTGGCCCGTCCGGAGGCCTAGTCCCAAAGGACGGCGCCCGTCCGCCCGTGGCCGCTGGGTGTCGCGAGGGTCGTCGGCGACTCTGGAAATGGCTCGGGCGGAGTGGGCCATGCGAGTGTTCGGCCGGGAATCACCGCAGGCCATCGACTGTTGGCGAGTCCGCCGGACCGGATGATCCGGGCTGTCAGGGCCCGTTCCGAACCCGCCCGGGGCGGAAAACGCCGTGGCGACCACCCGACGAAATGGTTAGCATCCCTAAATATGCCTGAGACTCACGGATCCACGGTGGAGCAATCCCCGAGCGGCCCCCCGGCCCCCGGCACGACCCCGGAGGCCCCCGTCGACAGCCCGCAGGCCGCCGTCGGGAACACCGGGCCGGCCGCCGAAGACGCCGACCCCGCCCCCGACAACGTCCGGCCCGCCGCCAAGCGCGCCGAGGCGCCTGAGCCCGCCCCCGAGAGCGCCGCCGAGTCGGCCGGCTGGCTCAGCCGCCTGGTCGGCTACAGCTGGCGGTCCCGCCGCAGCCTGCTCTTCGCCTTCGGAGCCTCGCTCCTCGGCATGGCCGTCACCGCGCTGGTGCCGCTGGTCACCAAGCTGATCATCGACGACGTCATCGTCGCCCGCACCCGTTCGCTGGCCCCCTGGGCGGTGGTGCTGCTGCTCGCGGCCCTCGTGGTCTTCGGCTGCACCCAGGTCCGCCGCTACTACGGCGGCCAGCTCGCGGTGGACGTCCAGCACGAGATGCGCAGCGACCTGTTCCGCTCGCTCGGACGGCTGGACGGCCACCGCCAGGACCGGCTGGACACCGGGCAGGTGGTGGGGCGCGCGACCTCCGACCTCCAACTGGTCAACGGCCTGCTCTCGATGCTGCCGATGATGACCGGCTACCTGCTGATGTTCGTCATGTCGCTGGTCGTGATGGTCTGGCTGTCCCCGCCGCTCACCCTGATCACCGTGGTCATGGCCCCCGCGCTGTGGTGGGTCTCGGCGTTCAGCCGCAAGCGCCTCTTCCCCGCCACCTGGGCCGCCCAGCAGGAGGCGGCGGCCGTCGCGGGCGTGGTGGACGGCGCGATCGGCGGCGTCCGCGTCGTCAAGGGCTTCGGCCAGGAGGCCCAGGAGCTCGACAAGCTGGAGACGGCCTCCCGCAACCTCTTCGCGGCCCGGCTCCGGTCGATCCGGCTCAACGCCCGCTACAACCCGGCGATGCAGGCGATCCCGGCGCTCGCCCAGGTCGGCGTCCTGGCCTTCGGCGGCTGGCTGGCCGTCGACGGCAGGGTCACCCTCGGGACATTCGTCGCCTTCTCCACGTACGTCGCCCAGATGACCGGCCCGGTGCGGATGCTGACCATGGTCATCACCGTCGGCCAGCAGGCCCGGGCCGGGGTGGAGCGCGTCCTGCAGCTGATCGACGAGCGCCCGCTGGTCCAGGAGCGCCCGGACGCCCGCACCCTGGACCTCGCGCACGGCGAGAGCCCGGAGAGCGCGCCGCAGAGCGCGCCGCAGAGCATTCCGGGAGGAGCGCTCGTCGGCCCGCGGACCCCCGACATCGCCCTGGAGTTCGACCGGGTCGAGTTCCGCTACGACCCCGAGCACCCCGCCCCCGTCCTGCACGGCCTCAGCCTGAAGCTGGCCCCCGGCGAGACCCTCGCCCTGGTCGGCGCCTCCGGCTCCGGCAAGTCGACGGTGGCCCAGCTGGTGCCCCGCTTCTACGACCCGGCCGCCGGCACCGTCCGCCTGTACGGCCACGACCTGCGCGACCTCACCCTGGACTCGGTCCGCGCGACGGTCGGCATCGTCCCCGAGGAGAGCTTCCTCTTCTCCGAGACGGTCCGCACCAACATCGCCTACGGCCGCCCGGACGCGACGGACGAGCAGGTGGTCGCCGCCGCCCGGGCCGCCCAGGCCGACGAGTTCGTCCGCGCGCTGCCGGACGGCTACGACACCAAGGTCGGCGAGCAGGGCCTGACGCTCTCCGGCGGCCAGCGCCAGCGCATCGCGCTGGCCCGGGCGATCCTCACCGACCCCCGGATCCTGCTGCTGGACGACGCCACCTCGGCGGTCGACCCGCAGATCGAGGCGGAGATCCACGACGCGCTGCGCTCGGTGATGACCGGCCGCACCACGCTGCTGATCGCCCACCGCCGCTCGACCCTCCAACTCGCCGACCGGATCGCCGTGCTGGAGCGCGGCCGGCTGCTGGACCTCGGAACGCACGAGGAACTCGAAGCCCGATGTCCCCAGTACCGGGCCCTGATCACCGATCCCGAGGCCGGTCACGCCGACCGGCAGTCCGCCCCCGAAACGGCGTCCGACGAACCGGCGTCCGCAGAGGCACCCGGAACCCCCGTAGCCGGCGGAACCGCCGCAACCAGCGCAACCCCCGGAGCCGGCACAACCCCCGGAACCCCGGCGACCCCGGCCGCCCCCGTCCTCCCCACCCCCGCCCTGGCCAAGGCCGCCCGCACCGCCGACCCCGACCTGCTGGACAAGGTCGCGGCCCTCCCGCCCGCCTCCGACGTCCCGGCCGTCCCCCGCGCCGAGGCCGAGGCCGGTGACCCCGACTTCAGCCTGAGCCGCCTGCTGCGCCCCTTCCGCACCCCGCTGCTCATCGCCCTCCTGCTGGTCGCCCTGGACGCGGCGGCCGGGCTGGTGCTGCCGGTGCTGATCCGGCACGGCATCGACGAAGGCGTCCGCAAGGGCCTGATGTCCGGCGTCGCGGTGGCCTCGCTCGCCGCTCTCGTCGTGGTCCTGCTGGACTGGGTGGTGCAGAGCGCCGAGAACCGGGTCAGCGGCCGTACCGGCGAGCGGGTCCTCTACACACTTCGGCTCAAGATCTTCGCCCACCTCAACCGGCTCGGCCTGGACTACTACGAGCGCGAGCTGACCGGCCGGATCATGACCCGGATGACCACCGACCTGGACTCGCTGACCTCCTTCCTCCAGACCGGCATGGTCACCGCCGTGGTCAGCCTGCTGACCTTCGCCGGGATCTTCGCCGCCCTGCTGATCATCGACGCCGGCCTGGCCCTGGTGGTCTTCGCGGTCCTGCCGCTGCTGGTGATCGCCACCCTGGTGTTCCGCAAGAAGTCCAAGGACCAGTACGAGCGCTCCCGCGACCTGATCAGCAGCGTCAACGCCGACCTCCAGGAGAACGTGGCCGGCATGCGGATCGTCCAGGCCTTCCGCCGCCTGGACACCAACACCGACCGCTTCGTGGCCCGCGGCATCGCCTACCGCGAGGCCCGGGTCCGGGCCCAGCTCTACATCTCGCTGTACTTCCCGTTCGTCCAGTTCCTCTCCAGCGTGGCCGCCGCGCTGGTGCTGATCGTCGGCGCCTCCCGGGTCGACGCCGGGACGCTGACGGTCGGTGCGCTGGTCGCGTACCTGCTCTACATCGACCTGTTCTTCGCGCCGGTCAACCAGCTGTCCCAGGTGTTCGACGGGTACCAGCAGGCCTCGGTGGGCCTCGGCCGCATCCGCGAGCTGCTGCGCACCCCGACCGCCACCGCCGAGGCGGCCGACCCGGTCCCGGTGGCCGGGGGCCTGCGCGGTGAGATCTCCTTCGAGGGGGTCGGCTTCGCCTACAACGGCGGCGCGGACGGCGCCCCGACCGTGCTGAGCGGCGTGGACCTGCACATCCCGGCCGGACAGACGGTGGCGCTGGTCGGCGAGACCGGCGCCGGCAAGTCGACGCTGGTGAAGCTGGTCGCCCGGTTCTACGACGCGACGGAGGGCACCGTCCGGGTGGACGGGGTCGACCTCACCCGCTACGACCTGGCGCAGTACCGCCACCGCCTGGGCGTGGTGCCGCAGGAGGCGTACCTCTTCGCGGGCACGGTCCGCGAGGCGATCGCCTACGGCCGGCCGGGCGCCTCGGCGGCCGAGGTGGAGGCGGCGGCCCGGGCGGTCGGCGCGCACGACATGATCGTCCGGCTCTCGGACGGCTACGACCACGAGGTGGCCGGCCGCGGGCGCAACCTCTCGGCGGGCCAGCGCCAGCTGATCGCGCTGGCCCGGGCCGAGCTGGTCGACCCGGACATCCTGCTGCTCGACGAGGCCACGGCGGCGCTCGACCTGGCCACCGAGGCGGCCGTCAACCAGGCCGCGGACCGGCTCAGCGGCGGCCGGACCACCCTGGTCATCGCCCACCGCCTGACCACCGCCGAGCGCGCCGACCGGGTGGTCGTGCTGGACCACGGCCGGGTGGTCGAGGACGGTACGCACACCGAACTGCTCGCCCGGGGCGGCACCTACAGCCGGCTCTGGCAGGCGTTCATCGCCGACGGCCACCCGGCGGCCGAGGCCGTCGCCGCCGGATAGGGCGGCCCCGCACCCGGAGGCCCGCACGCGTGGCCCCGAACCCGGAGCCCGAACACTCCGAGCTGCCTGACAGTCCCTCCCGCGCGGACCGTCAGGCAGTCAGGCGGTGATCAGCGCGGCCAGCAGCTCCGAGGCGTCGATCCCGCGTGGCAGGTCGCTCACCTGCCCGTCCCCGACCTCGACCACCCGCCAGCCGGAGCCGTCCGCCCGGCTGGCGAGGTCGGTGGTCACGAAGCGGCAGCCGAGCCGGCGGACCAGCGCCGGGACGTCGGTGAGGTCGGGTTCGACGGCCCGGCGCGGGGCGTCCGGGTGCGGCCCGACCAGGACGGGCCGGCCGTCCAGCCACCACACCCGGGCCTCCACGGCCCGCCC
>NZ_LFVW01000332.1:0-480 GCF_001182915.1 Kitasatospora sp. MY 5-36 | reverse complement strand
AGGCGGTGGTGAGGTTGCCGGTGGTGAACCAGCGTTGGAGGCCGTGGTGGTGGCCGGGGCGGAGGCTGCCGTGGGCGTCGATGGCGGAGAGGAGGTGGTCGACGATGGCGAGTTCGGTGTCGGTGAGGGACTTGGGGATGTCGAAGACGCCGAGGGCTTCGAGGAGTTCGCCGGTGTCGGTCTCGGTGTCGGGGTGGGGGTCGGCGAGGAGGGCGTCGTAGCAGTCGTTCAGGCGTCGGGTGGTTTCGGCGTGGGGGATGGTGAGGGCGAGGCAGACGGCGCGGGCGGAGGGGAGGGGCTTGCGGGTGCGGCGGGCGAGGAGGGCGTAGGTGTCGGCGGGGGTCCGGCCGCGGGAGAGGGCGTGGCGGGCCAGGGTCGTGAGGTGCATGGGGGTTCGGGCTTTCAGGCGGTGGCGAGGGCGGAGACGGGGGCCGGGGCGATGAGCACCCAGACGAACTTGCCGATGTCGTCGGGGCGGGA
>NZ_LFVW01000331.1:0-12301 GCF_001182915.1 Kitasatospora sp. MY 5-36 | reverse complement strand
ATGTGGCAGTCGTCGGGCCCGTCGGAATGCTGGACGGCGTTGGCGAAGAGTTCGCCGAGGAGGAGTTCGGCGGTGTCGGCGTAGCGGTGACCGGAGGGCAGCCCGGAGAGGTACGCGCGGAGCAGGTAGCGCGCCAGGGGCGTGGACTCGATGCGGGAGTCGAGGTGAGCGACGAAGGGGCGGGGGCGGTGGGTTTCGAGCATGGCGAAGTACCTCGGGGGAGGGGTGCGTGTGAAGGGAGTGCACTGCGTGCTGGGCTTGTCCGGGCGACCGGACGGCGCCTGCCCGCAAAGGGGAGAGGGGGACCGGGGGCGTCACCCGGGCGGCTGCGGATGGAGCCGACAGCCTCCCTACGGGCGAATCAGGAGCATTCGGGCGCCGGCAGGAGCGGACAGTGTGGGAGGGTGGCCCGGCAGTCGGCCCGGCCCGGCCGGTACGCGCAGTGGCGCGTATCCGGGTCGCGGTGTCGGCGAGATCATGAAGGTTTCCTCACACGGTTGGGTTGAGTGCGATGGGCGTCACGCTGGGCGTGGTGGTGCTGACGATGGGAAACCGGCCGGCGGAGCTGACGGCTTTGCTGGACTCGGTGCGGGCCCAGGGCGGCGACAGTGACGGCGTGCGGACCGTGGTGCTCGGGCAGGGCGTGGAACTGCCCGAACTGCCGGACTGGGTGGACCCCGTGGAACTGCCCGAGAACCTCGGCATCCCCGGCGGCCGCAACGCCGGCGTCGAGCGGCTGCGCGAACTGGGCGGCACGGACGTGCTGGTCGTCCTGGACGACGACGGCCTGTTGCCCCGCATCGACACCTTCCGGCTGGTCCGGGAAGCCTTCGAGCAGGACCCGCAGCTCGGGATCGTGTCCTTCCGCATCGCGGACGAGACCGGGTTCACCCAGCGCCGGCACGTTCCCCGCCTCGGTGCCAGTGACCCGATGCGGTCCGGGCCGGTGACCACGTTCCTGGGCGGCGGCCACGCCATCCGGATGAGCGTGATCGACCAGGTCGGGCTGTTCCCGGGCGCGTTCTTCTACGCCCACGAGGAGACCGACTTCGCCTGGCGCGCCCTGGACGCGGGCTGGCACATCGACTACCGCGCCGACATGGTGCTCCAGCACCCCCGCACCGACCCGGCCAGGCACGCCACCTACTACCGGCTGACGGCCCGCAACCGGGTCTGGCTGGCCAAGCGCCACCTGCCGGCCATCCTGGTGCCGGTCTACCTCACCTCCTGGGCGGCCTACACGGTGGTCCGCCGACCGCCGCTGTCCGGTCTCAAGGCGTGGTGGTCCGGCTTCTTCGAGGGCGTGCGCACGCCCTGTCCGCCACGACGGCCGATGCGGTGGAGCACGGTGTGGCGGATGGCGAAGTTGGGTCGGCCGCCGGTTTTCTGACAGAACGCCATGCGCAGTCGCCAGGTTGAGGAGGACGTCATTGACGCGCTGTATGTCCATGCCGATCGCGGCCGGGCAGAGGAACAAGTTGTGCTGGACTCCGCCCAGGACGGTCGGCGTGGTGCCGCGCTTGGCGAGCTGAGCAAGGATGCGGCAACCGATGACGAGCATGCTGGGCCCGATCGGCTCGTGCAGGCGCGGATCGAAGAACGCGTTGGCCATGAGGCATCGACCTCCTCTGAAGTGCAGGCATGTGCAATCAGTGAACATCTGGACACGCTCTGGCGGTACGGTGATGGGCCGCTCATCGCGTTCAATCTGTTCAAGATCACTTCTGGGGGCATGAGTTGACTGGACGTAAGGAGCCGAATCGGCAGCTGACGGCCGTCATCGAGGAAGTTGGGTGTACGTACGAAGCCCTAGCCAAGGTGATTCGCGGCGTCGCGGCGGAGTCCGGTGAGACGCTGCACACCTCGCGGTCGGCTGTGCTCTCCTGGATGAGGGGCGGTACTCCAACGGGTCGAACCGCGGCCTACCTTGCCGAGGCGTTGACGAGAATGGCGAGGCGGAAGGTGACGACCGCCGAGATCGGTCTAGGCTTCCCGGCGTTCAGGGAGGTCATGGCCCCTGATCCTCTGGCAACCGCTGCCGATCTGGGGAGACTTGTCATGCTCCACCGTCGCGACTTCCTCGCCCTCGCTTTCGCTGTCGGCATTGTCGGGCTCCCGCTCAGCTACGACCACCAGGCAGTCGCCGCCACACTGCGAGGTGCGAAGGCCGGCCGCAGAGCCGGTGCCGAGGAGGTGTCCACCGTCCGGCAGCTCACCGAGATGTTCAGAACTGCCGATGAGAGGCTGGGCGGTGGTTACGGACTCTCCACGGTGTCGTCCTACCTGGTGGATGCCGTCGTGCCGATGCTCCAGGCCACGTTCCCGTCCGAGGAGATTCGGCGGAGCGCGTACGGGGCGGCGGCCGAGCTGGCGACCCTGGTCGGATGGAAGTGCCACGACCTCGGTCGCGAGGGTGCCGCCCAGAGGTTCTACCTTCTCGCTTACCAACTTGCCTGTGAGTCCGATCCCGCAGGTCACGGGGCTTGGATGATGCGTGCCCTCACCCACCAGGCCCTTGACCTGAACCAGACCACACACTGCGTGGAACTGGCCGAGGCCGCGCTGACGCGGGCCCGGGGGAAAGTCGACCGCAAGACGGAGGCGCTGTTGCTGGTGACAGCCGCCCGGGCGTACGGAGCAAGCGGCCGGAGCAAGAACGCTGCCGGAGCACTCCTCGCTGCGGAGGATGCCATGCTTGCCAGTGATGACGGCGTTCCCTCGTACGCTGGCGCCTCAGGCCCGGTCGCGGCCACCGTGGCCTCGCATACTGGCAAGACCCTGACCGGGATGGAGGACCACCGAGCCGCCGAACGGCACTATCGCGCGGCGTTGCAGGACCGCGTCCCGTCGACATATCAGCGGGTTCGCGGCTTGACCCTCGCGAACCTCGCCAAGTCCGTGGCTGCCCAGCACCGTCACGAGGAGGCCGTGATCCTGTGGAACGAGTGCCTGGACCTCATGGACGGCGTGGCATCGGACCGGAACAAGAAGGAACTCAAGACAGTGCGCTCGACCATGGCCGTCTACAGTGCACGAGGAATCCCCGGTGCCCCCGAACTTGCCCAGCGCGTTACCGAACTCGCATCTGTGTGATCTCAGATTGGGCGACCTGTCGTGGGTTCGGCTGTTGTGGGGTTTCCGGGCCAAAGGTGGCGGGGGTGGGGCCTCTCAGATTGGCGCGGACGGCGCGGTAGCCCTCGCGCCAGATGGATTCCATGTCCCGGGTTCGGCATCGGCTCGTAGTCGACCGCAAGGCGTCGCGCCTGCTGCAAAGAAGGAGCATCGTGCCCAGCGCGCCCATGGCAGATGACCAGCCCACCCCATCCCCCAGTGTCGAGCAGTGGCGACGGGTGCGCGGCTTCCTGAACGACCAGCGTCACGCGTTGACCGGCCGGCTGCTGGCAGAGAACACGCCCGGGAGTCTCATCCCGGGGACACCCCTTCTGGCTCGACAGCACTGGATTCCGGAACAGCCGGTGCCGCTGGAGCACGTCCGGCTGAGCTGGAAGCCGGACGCGCCCGCGGCACCGTTGGACGGCGGCGAGCCCGAGCTCGATCACATCAGACCGCACCGGGAGGACGGGACCCTCTACCGTACGTACGCGGAGGCGGTCCGGGATCTCGCCAAGCCGAGGCTGTTCGAGAACCGGAACTGCTATCGCCTGCTTGACGTCGAGGGATCAACCATGGGTCCGAGGCTGACCTTCGGTCGGGGCCGGTACTTCGACGTGATCAACATCTGCGAGGCTGCCGCGCACGAGTACGCCACGGCAGCCCTGGCGAGCCCGGACACGCCGGTGGATCCTGCGGCAACGCCCTTCCGCGCGTCCATCGCCGATCCGACCGATCTCCTGCATCGGCCCGTCATGGCGGCAACGAGCACGCTCACCATCCGGAACGATCGGGCAGCCGGCGAGGCCGAGTTCGTGCTGCACTGGCGCGACCCCGAGAAGGTCGCCAGCGGTGGAGGCCTCTACCAGGTCATGCCGGTCGGGATGTTCCAGGCGTCCCATGACGCACCATGGAACGAGGGGAACGACTTCGATCTCTGGCGGGCGATCCTCAGGGAGCTGAGCGAGGAACTGCTCGGTGACACCGAGGACTACGGAAGCGACAGGGTGCCCATCGACTACGCGGCCTGGCCGCTCAACAAGACGCTCACCACTGCTCGCGAACACGGGAGACTGCGGGTCTTCTGGCTGGGCCTGGGCATGGATCCGCTGACGTTCGTCACCGACATGCTGACCGTGGCCGTGTTCGACGCCGACCTGTTCGATGAGACGTTCCAGCGGATCGTCTCGACCAACGACGAAGGCCATCGGGTCGGACCGGAGGACGCGACCGGGTGCTCGGTCGGGATTCCGTTCGTTGCTGAGCAGGTGGATCGCCTCACGGGCAGCGAACCGATGCAGCCCGCCGGTGCGGCCCTTCTGCGGCTTGCCTGGCAGCACCGGGAGGCCCTCCTGGGAGAGGCCTTCCGGTAGGAACCCGCTGGGTGTCTGTCACTTCCGGGCGTTGAGGCGGCGGGTGGGTTCGGCGGTGGTGGGGTCTTCGGGCCAGGGGTGGCGGGGGTAGCGGCCCCTGAGGTCGGCGCGGACGGCGCGGTAGCCCTCGCGCCAGAAGGACTCCAGGTCGCCGGTGACGGCGGCGGGGCGGCCGGCGGGGGAGAGGAGGTGGATGGTCAACGGTATGCGACCGGCGGCCAGGGTGGGGGTCTTGGTCCAGCCGAAGAGTTCCTGCAACTTGACGGCCAGCACTGGGCGTTCGGTCGTGTAGTCGACTCGTATCTTCGATCCGCTGGGCACCGTGATGCGCTCGGGGGCGAGCTCGTCCAGGCGGCCGGCTTCACCGGTGGCCCAGGGGAGGAGGCGTTGGAGGGCAGCGGTCGTGTCGATCCTCGCGAGGTCGGTGCGGCGGCGGGCGCGGGAGAGTTCGGGCTCCAGCCACTCGTCGGCGCGGGCGAGGAGGGCCTCGTCGCTGACGTCCGGCCAGGGGGCGCCGATGGCACTGTGGAGGAAGGCGAGGCGCTCGCGCAGGTTGGACCGGAACGTCAGCAGGGTGCTCACTCCCTCGCGGGCGAGGCCTTCGAGGAGGGCAGACCGGACGAGCAAAGGGTCGGGACGGTCGAGCGGCTTCTCGGCCAGCTCGATGGCGCCCAGTGACTCGACCCGGCGGGAGACGACTTCGCCTCGCCGGGTGTCCCAGTGGACCTCGGCAAGGTTGCTGAGCAGTGGCGCCCCGGCGGCCAGCGCGGTGGCCTCGTCGAGCGCCGCCGCGTGCAGGATGCGCGCCGAGTGCGACCCCGCCGGGCGGTCGGCGACGGCGACGGCGAGCCAGGGCAGGGCGCCGAGCACGGTGCCGGGGGCGAGTTCGGCGGCTGTGCCGGAGGCCATCAGGTACGGGCTGCGCTCGCCGGGGGCGGGCCGTTCGACGCGGGCGCGGGCGATCCGCTCCGGGAAGGCGAGGGCGACGACGAGTCCGGCGGCGGCCGCGTCGGGCAGGTCGGTGGCGGGTTCGTCGGAGGTGGCGCGGAGCAGGCGGCGGACTTCGTCGCGCCAGCGGCCGGCGTACGGGTCCTTCGTGGACCGGACGGTCCGCCAGACCGCGCCGAGGTCGTCGCCCATTGCCCGCGGCGGCTCCTCGGCGAGCAGTGCGACGACCTCGGCCGCCCGCCGCGCACCGACCGCCGCCGCCCCGTCGACGAGGGCGCGCCCCAGTCGGGGGTGCAGTCCGGTGCGGGCGAGCCGGACGCCGCGCGGTGTGGCCCGTCCGTCCGGGGAGACGGCGCCGAGGGCGGTGAGGGTCTGTCGGGCGGCGGCCATCGCCCCGGCGGGCGGGGCGTCGGGCAGGGCGAGGCCGGTGGCGTCCGGGTCGCCCCAGCAGGCGGCCTGGAGGGCGAAGGGGGTGAGGTCGGCGAGCGCGATCTCGGGGGTGGGGAAGCGGGCGGCGAGGGCGTCCTCGGCCTCGTTCCAGCAGCGGTAGACGGTGCCGGGGGCTTCGCGCCCGGCGCGGCCGGCGCGTTGGCGGGCGGCGGCGAGCGAGGCGCGGACGGTGACCAGCCCGGCGAGCCCGCGGGCGTGGTCGGTGCGGGGTTCGCGGGCCAGTCCGGCGTCGACGACGACCCGGACGCCGGGCACGGTGAGCGAGGATTCGGCGACGGCGGTGGTGAGCACGACCCGCCGTGAAGGGGACGGGGTGAGCGCGGCGTCCTGGACGGCCTGCGGGGCGCGGCCGTGCAGCTGGAGGACATCAACAGAAGGCAGGCCGCCCAGCTGCCCGGCGACCCGGGAGATCTCGCCGACGCCGGGCAGGAAGCAGAGCACGTCCCCGTCCCGCTCGCTCAGCGCTCGCCGCACCACCGCCGCGACGTGGTCGAGCAGCGCCGGGTCGACCCGGGTGCCGTGGGCGGGCCGGACGGCGCGCGGCGGCGGTGCCCAGACCACCTCGACCGGGTGGGAGGTCCCGTGCGCCTCCACCACCGGGGCGCCGCCGAGGAGTTCGGCCCAGGCCTCGGTGTCGGAGGTGGCGGAGGCGCAGACCAGGCGCAGTTCGGGCCGCAGCGCCGCCCGGACGTCCAGCAGGAAGGCGAGCGCGGTGTCGGCGTCGAGGTGCCGTTCGTGGCACTCGTCCAGCACTACCACGTCGACGCCGGGCAACTCCTGGTCGCGCTGGAGGCGTTGCAGCAGGACGCCGGTGGTGACCACCTCGACGACCGTGTCCGGCCCGGTGCGTCGCTCGCCGCGCACCGTGTACCCGACCTCGCGGCCCACGGACGAGCCGAGCAGCCAGGCCATCCGCCGGGCGGCGGCCCGTACGGCGAGCCGGCGCGGTTCGGCGACCAGCACCCGCCGTACGGGCCGGCCGTCGGCGAGCAGTCCGGCCAGGGCGAGCGGCACCAGGGTGGTCTTGCCGGTGCCGGGCGGCGCGGCGAGGACGGCGGTGCCGGGGCCGTCCAGCGCGTCGTGCAGGGCGGGCAGGGCGGTGCGGACGGGCAGTTCGCGCCAGGCCGGGTTCAGCAAGACATCAGCCCCGTTCGGCGACGAAGATCGCGGTCCCGGGGATCAGCCGCCCGCGCAGCGGGGACCAGCCGCCCCACTCCTGCTCCAGGCCGGCCGGCCACTCGGGCTCGACCAGGTCGACCAGCCGGAAGCCGGCGGCGACGAGTTCGCGGACCCGGTCGCCGATGGTGCGGTGGTGCTCGACGTAGGTGGCCCGGCCCTGTTCGTCCTGCTCGACGTAGGGGGTGCGGTCGAAGTAGGAGGAGGTCGCGGTGAGGCCCTCGACGCCGGGCTCGTCCGGGAAGGCCCAGCGGATCGGGTGGGTCACCGAGAACACCCAGCGCCCGCCGGGCCGCAGGACCCGGTGGACCTCGCGCATCAGGGCGGCGGTGTCGGCGCTGAACGGGACGGCGCCGTAGGCGGAGCAGGCGAGGTCGAAGGAGGCGTCGGCGAAGGGGAGGACGGCGGCGTCGGCCTGGACGACGGCGACGGGCGTGGTGCCGCGGCCGAGGTCGATCCGGCGGGAGTGCTGGAGCTGGCGGTAGGAGATGTCGAGGGCGACCGGCCGGGCGTCCCGGGCGGCCAGCCAGCGGGAGCACTGGGCGGCGCCGGCGCCGATCTCCAGCACGTCGCGGCCGGCGACGTCGCCGAGCAGGCGGGCGTCGGCCTCGTCCAGGCCCTCGGGGCACCAGGTGAAGCGGTCGTCGCCGAGGAACTCGCCGTGCTCGTCCTGGTACTCGTCGGCGTTGCGGTCCCACCAGTGCCGGCTGGCCCGGCTGCTCTCCCCGGTGCCGGCCGCGCGGCGCACCGCGTCGTCGCCCTCTTCCTCGACCCGCGCGGCGGAGGTGTCAAGATCGTGCAGGTCTGCTTGGGGGGTGGTGGCCACGGTGACAATGCCCATCGCGTAGGGTATGGAGTGCGGAAGCGCCGCTGCCGCGAACCGGCCCGTCAGGGTCCGGATCCTGGCGGTGGCATCCGGGGACGTGGCCCCTTCGGGCGCCGCCGCGAGGCGCGCATTCGGAGGATATGGCCTGATCCGTACCGGGCTCCACCGTCTTGCCGTCCTTCGGCATTGACCGTGCCTGGCCGTCCCCGTATGCTACAAGTTGCGCTGCGGGCCTGCGCGCCTCGGACGGAGCAGGTCGCGCTCGCATCTGTCGAAGACCCCACGGTCGCAAGACGGACGCCGGTTCTCGTTGTTACGGGACCACCGGTGTGCCGTGTTCTTGGCTGTCCGGCTTTCGGTGGGAGCGATACGGGCCCTCCGCGTGGCATTACCTACGACTTTCATGTCCGTACCGGAGCCCTTTTCCTAATGACGAGCCCCACCGACTCCTCCCTCAGCACCACCCCGCAGGTCGCGGTCAACGACATCGGCGACGCGGAGGCCTTCCTCGCCGCCATCGACGAGACCATCAAGTACTTCAACGATGGCGACATCGTCGAGGGCGTCATCGTGAAGGTCGACCGTGACGAGGTCCTCCTCGACATCGGTTACAAGACCGAGGGCGTCATCCCGTCCCGCGAGCTCTCGATCAAGCACGACGTTGACCCGCACGAGGTCGTCGCCGTCGGTGACAACATCGAGGCCCTGGTTCTCCAGAAGGAGGACAAGGAGGGTCGTCTCATCCTGTCCAAGAAGCGCGCTCAGTACGAGCGTGCCTGGGGCACGATCGAGAAGATCAAGGAAGAGGACGGCATCGTCACCGGTACCGTCATCGAGGTCGTCAAGGGTGGTCTCATCCTCGACATCGGCCTCCGTGGCTTCCTTCCGGCCTCGCTCGTCGAGATGCGCCGCGTCCGCGACCTCCAGCCCTACGTGGGCAAGGAGCTCGAGGCCAAGATCATCGAGCTGGACAAGAACCGCAACAACGTGGTCCTGTCCCGCCGTGCCTGGCTGGAGCAGACCCAGAGCGAGGTCCGCCAGACCTTCCTCACCACCCTGCAGAAGGGCCAGGTGCGCTCCGGCGTCGTCTCCTCGATCGTCAACTTCGGTGCCTTCGTGGACCTGGGTGGCGTCGACGGCCTGGTGCACGTCTCCGAGCTGTCCTGGAAGCACATCGACCACCCGTCCGAGGTTGTCGAGGTCGGCCAGGAGGTCACCGTCGAGGTTCTCGACGTTGACATGGACCGCGAGCGCGTCTCCCTGTCGCTGAAGGCGACCCAGGAGGACCCGTGGCAGCAGTTCGCCCGTACCCACCAGATCGGCCAGGTCGTTCCGGGTAAGGTCACCAAGCTGGTTCCGTTCGGTGCATTCGTCCGCGTGGACGAGGGCATCGAGGGTCTGGTCCACATCTCCGAGCTGGCCGAGCGCCACGTCGAGATCCCGGAGCAGGTCGTCCAGGTCGGCGACGAGATCTTCGTCAAGGTCATCGACATCGACCTCGAGCGTCGCCGCATCAGCCTGTCGCTCAAGCAGGCCAACGAGGCCCTGGGTGCCAACCCGGCCGAGGTCGAGTTCGACCCGACCCTGTACGGCATGGCCGCCTCGTACGACGACCAGGGCAACTACATCTACCCGGAGGGCTTCGACCCCGAGGCGAACGACTGGCTGCCCGGCTTCGAGAAGCAGCGCGAGGAGTGGGAGCGCCAGTACGCCGAGGCGCAGTCGCGCTTCGAGCAGCACCAGGCGCAGGTCATCAAGAGCCGCGAGGCCGACGCCCAGGCCGCCGAGGAGGGTGGCGACGCCGTCGCCGCTGCCGCCGGTGGTTCCTACTCGTCCAGCAGCGACGAGGGCTCGGGCGCCCTGGCCTCCGACGAGGCCCTGGCCGCTCTGCGCGAGAAGCTGGCCGGCGGCCAGAGCTGAGGCTCTCGCTTCCCGCTAGCCGATAGCTAGACGGTGGGCCCCGCCCGGATTTCCGGGTGGGGCCCATTTGTTTTTCCCCATCCGCTTTCCGTCATTTGCTTTTCGCCCTGACTTATCACGCCCTGACTTATGTGTGGTTTATGTGAAGGAAAGTGTGAGATGGGGCTCATTGCCCATCTATAGGCCGTAGTTCGGGTTGCCCCTAGATTGAGGGGAGCCGCCCGAAAGGCTCCTCAGGCGCACTCCCTCTCCCGCCGCCCCCACCGCCGTGGTCGGCGGCAGGCTCGCGGCCGTCGGCCGGTTCTGCTTCCGCCACCGCCGATGGGTGCTCGGCCTGTGGGCCGTCGTCCTGGTGGTCGGCGTCCTGATCGGGGGCCGGGTCTTCGAGGGCTCGGTGGCCGGGGCCTCCTCCGCCAGCGCCGAGGCCGACCGGGGCGGCGCGGTGGTCGCCGCCGCCGACCCGGCCAAGGGCACCGTCACCGCCGTGGTGGACGGCCGGCCGGTGGACGATCCGCAGGTGAGGGCCGCCGTCGAGCGGGCCACCGCCGAGATCGCCGCCCTGCCCGGGGTCTCCTCCGCCCTCGACGCGTACGGCACCGGACCGGCGCCGGCCGCGCTGCGCTCCGCCGACGGGACGGCGAGCCTGGTCACCGTACGGATGGCCGACACCGCGAGCACCGCCCAGACCGACGCCGTCACCCAGCGGCTCGCCGCGCTGAACGGGGCGGGCGGCGCCCACGTCACGGTCGGCGGGGACCTGGTGCTCCAGCAGGAGGTCAAGAAGCAGACCGAGAAGGACACCCGGTTCGGCGAGCTGGTGACGCTGCCGCTCACGCTGATCGTCATGGTGCTGGTCTTCGGCGGGCTGGCGGCGGCCGCGCTGCCGGCGATCGGGGCGGTCGCCTCGGTGGGCGGCGCGCTGCTGGCGATGTTCGGGTTCAGCCGGATCATGGACATCGACACCAGCGTGCTGCCGATCGCCACGGTGCTGGGGCTCGGCCTCTCGATCGACTACGCGCTGCTCATGGTGAATCGTTTCCGCGAGGAACGCGGCCACGGCGCGGACATCGCCGCCGCCGTCGAACGGACCGCGGCGACCGCCGGACGCACCGTGGCCTTCTCCGGACTGACCGTCGCCGTCGCCCTCTCCGGCCTGTTCGTCTTCACCAGCCCGGTGCTCGGCGCGGTGGCCGCGGCCGGGGTGAGCGTCGTGGTGATCGCCGTCGCCGCCGCGCTGACCCTGATCCCCGCCCTGCTCGGCTTCGCCGGCGCGCGGATCAAGGCGCCCGCGGCGCCCGTGGCCGACGAGGGGTTCTTCAGCCGGACCGTGCGCCGGGTGCGCAAGCGGGCGGTCCTGGTCACGCTCGCCTCGGTGGCCCTGCTGCTGGCGGCCGGGGCGCCGTTCCTCCACGCCGAGATGCGCAGCTCCGGCGCCGCCGTCCTGCCCGCCTCCTCGGCCGGACGGCAGGTCGCCGAGACGATCGACCAGCGCTTCCCGCAGGCCTCGGCCGCGTCGATCACCGTGGTGGTCGAGGGCGGGGCGCCGGTGGCGCAGGCGTACGCGGACGAGGTGGTCGCCAAGCTGCCCGGGGTGAGCGGGGTGCGGGCCGTGTCGCCGGTGGGCGACGCGGTCTCCACGATCGACGTCCTGGTGCCCGGGGACCCGCAGGGCGGGCAGGCCAAGCGGGTGGTCGAGGAGCTGCGGGCCGACCGCGGCGGGCTGACCACCTACGTCACCGGCGGCGCGGCCTCGGTGGTGGACTTCCAGGACGAGCTGCTCTCGCGCGGACCGTGGGCGCTGGGCCTGGTCGCGGCCGGGACGCTGGTGCTGCTCTTCCTGATGACCGGCTCGGTGGTGATGCCGGTCAAGGCGCTGCTGATGAACCTGCTCTCGCTGGGCGCCTCGCTCGGCGCGCTCACCCTGGTGTTCCAGGACGGCTGGTTCAGCGGGCTGCTCGGGTTCAGCCCGACCGGCGGGCTGGAGACCTTCATACCGGTGCTGGTCTTCGCCTTCGCCTTCGGGCTGTCGATGGACTACGAGGTGTTCCTGCTCGCCCGGATCAGGGAGCTGACCCTGCGCGGGCACGACTGCGTCCGGGCGGTGGAGCTGGGCGTGCAGCGCAGCGGTCGGATCATCACCTCGGCGGCGCTGCTGATGGTGATCGTCTTCGCCGGGTTCGCGCTCGGGGACATGCTGATGGTCAAGCAGATGGGCATCGCGCTGGCCGTCGCCGTCGCGGTGGACGCCACCCTGGTGCGGTGCCTGCTGGTGCCCGCCGCGATGAGCCTGTTCGGCGAGTTCAACTGGTGGGCGCCCGCCCCGCTGCGGCGGCTGCACCGGCGGTTCGGACTGAGCGAGCACGTCGACCTGCCGGAGATCGGGGCGGCGGACGTCCCGGCGCCGCGGCCGGTGGTGCCGGCGGCGGAGAGCGGGTCGGTGCCGGAGATCGGGTCGGCGGTGGTCCCGGCGCCGCGGCCCGCCGACGGGGAGGCGGCG
>NZ_LFVW01000330.1:0-7305 GCF_001182915.1 Kitasatospora sp. MY 5-36 | reverse complement strand
CTGGCCCCGGAGCGGGACGGCCCGGCCGCCGCGGCCGAGGACGGGAACGCGCTGGCGGCCAGGCTGGCCGGCGTCTCCGCGGCGGAGCGCGAACGCGTCCTGCTGGAGCTGGTCCGCCGGCTCACCGCGGAGGTGCTCGGGCACCGCGGGCCGGAGGCGGTGGAGCCCCGGAAGGGGTTCCTGGAGCTGGGGTTCGACTCGCTGACGGCGGTCGAGCTGCGCAACCGCCTCGGCGGCGCCACCGGCCTCCCGCTGCCCGCCACGCTGCTCTTCGACCACCCGGACCCGGTGGCGCTGGCCGCCCTGCTGGCGGGCCGGCTGGCCCCGGTGGAGGACACCGCCGGGGAACCGGACGTGTTCGCCGGGCTGGACGCGCTGGAGGCGGCGCTCACGGACTCCGGGCTGGACGACGAGGACGGCCGCCGGGTCACCGTCAGGCTGGAGACCCTGCTGGCCAAGTGGCGCGAGTTCAGGGGTGCAGGGGTGGCGGTCAGGGGTGTCCCGGCCCCGGGTGCGGCTGCCACTGTCGAGGCGGACCTCGAACTGCAAGCCGCATCGGTGGATGAGGTGCTCTCCCTGATAGATGCGGAATTCGGCCTCTGAGCGGACAACCGCTGCCTGGAAGGTGTGCAATGCCGACGGATGACAAGGTCGTCGATTACCTCAAGAAGGTGACCGCAGACCTGCGGCGGACGCGTCAGCGGGTCCGCGAGCTGGAGGCCGCGGAGCACGAGCCGATCGCGATCGTCGCGATGAGCTGCCGCTTCCCCGGCGACGTCGGGACACCCGAGGAGCTGTGGCGGCTGCTCGCCGACGGCCGTGACGCGGTCGGCGGGTTCCCCGCCGACCGCGGCTGGGACACCGACCGGCTGCTCGGCGGCAACGCCGACGGCACCGGCGCCTCGTACGTCCGCGAGGGCGCGTTCCTGTACGGGGCCTCGCGGTTCGACGCGGGGTTCTTCGGGATCAGCCCGCGCGAGGCGCTGGTCATGGACCCGCAGCAGCGGCTGCTGCTGGAGACCTCCTGGGAGGCCTTCGAGCGGGCCGGCATCGACCCGCGGTCGCTGCGCGGCAGCCGGACCGGCGTCTTCGCCGGCACCAACGGGCAGGACTACGCGGCGCTGGTGACCAGGGCCCCGGAGGCGGCCGAGGGGTACCTGGCGACCGGCATCGGCGCCAGCGTGGTCTCCGGCCGCATCTCCTACACCTTCGGTCTCGAGGGCCCGGCGGTCCCCGTGGACACCGCCTGCTCCGCCTCGCTGGTCTCCCTCCACCTCGCCGTCCAGGCGCTCCGCCAGGGCGAGTGCTCGCTCGCCCTGGCGGGCGGGGTCACGGTGATGTCGACCCCGCTGTCCTTCGTGGAGTTCTCCAAGCAGCGCGGGCTCGCCTCGGACGGGCGCTGCAAGGCGTTCGCCGAGGCCGCGGACGGCACCGGCTGGGGCGAGGGCGCCGGCATGCTGCTGCTGGAGCGGCTCTCCGACGCCCGCCGCAACGGGCACCCGGTGCTCGCGGTGGTCCGCGGCAGCGCCGTCAACCAGGACGGCGCGTCCAGCGGTCTGACCGCCCCCAACGGCCCCTCCCAGCAGCGGGTCGTCCGCCAGGCCCTGGAGAACGCCCGGCTCTCCACCACCGACGTGGACGCCGTCGAGGCGCACGGCACCGGCACCCGGCTCGGCGACCCGATCGAGGCCCAGGCGCTGCTCGCCACCTACGGGCAGGACCGCGAACGGCCGCTGCTGCTCGGCTCGGTGAAGTCCAACATCGGGCACACCCAGGCCGCCGCCGGCGTGGCCGGCGTGATGAAGATGGTGCTGGCCATGCGGCACGGCCTGCTGCCGCGGACCCTGCACGTGGACGCGCCGTCCTCGCAGGTGGACTGGACGGCCGGGTCGGTGGACCTGCTCACCGAGGCCCGGGAGTGGCCGGAGACCGGCCGTCCGCGCCGGGCCGGCGTCTCCTCGTTCGGCGTCAGCGGCACCAACGCCCACGTCATCCTCGAACAGGCCCCCGAGGAGCAGCCCCCGCCGGCCGCACCGACCGGGCACGGCGCCCTGCCGTTCCTCCTCTCCGCCAAGACCGACCAGGCCCTGCGCGACCAGGCCCGCCGCCTGCGCGACCACCTGGACACCGAGGCCGCCTCGGCCGACCTCGGCCTCTCCCTCGCCGTCTCCCGCACACAGTTCGCCCACCGCGCGGCCGTGGTCGCCGCGGACGCCGCCGAACTCGCCGCCGCCCTGGAGGCGTTCGCGGCCGGCGAGGAGCCCGCCCCGCTGGTCTCCGGCACGGCCGACGTGACCGGCAAGACCGTCTTCGTCTTCCCCGGCCAGGGCTCGCAGTGGGTCGGGATGGCCGTCGAACTCCTCGACAGCGAGCCGGTGTTCGCCGCACGGATCACCGAATGCGCCGACGCCCTCGCCGAGTTCACCGACTGGAAGCTCATCGACGTCCTCCGCGGCGCCGACGGCGCCCCCGGATACGACCGGGTGGACGTCGTCCAGCCCGCCCTCTGGGCCGTCATGGTCTCCCTCGCCGCGCTCTGGCAGGCGCACGGCGTCCAGCCCGACGCCGTCATCGGCCACTCCCAGGGCGAGATCGCCGCCGCCACCGTCGCCGGCGCCCTCACCCTCCAGGACGGCGCCCGCACCGTCGCCCTGCGCTCCCAGGCCATCACCGCCATCGCCGGAAACGGCGGCATGGTCTCCGTCGCCCAGCCCGCCGGGGAGATCGACCTCCCCCCCTGGCAGGACCGGATCTCCGTCGCCGCCGTCAACGGCCCCAGCTCCACCGTCGTCGCCGGAGACGCCGACGCCCTCGACGAGCTCCAGGCCGCCCTCGACGCCCGGGGCGTCCACGCCCGCCGCGTCCCCGTCGACTACGCCTCGCACTCCGCCCACGTCGAGCGGATCCAGGACGAGCTGCTCACCCTGCTCGCCCCGGTCGCCCCCCGGACCTCCGAGGTGCCGTTCTACTCGACCGTGGACGACGCCTGGCTGGACACCGTCCGGCTGGACGCCGCGTACTGGTACCGCAACCTGCGCCGGACCGTCCGGCTGGAGGAGGCCGTCCGCGCCCTCGCCGCCGACGGCCACGCCTTCTTCGTCGAGGTCAGCCCGCACCCGGTGCTCGCCTCCGCCGTGCAGGACACCCTGGACGCCGCCGAGGCCACCGCCGTCGCGACCGGCACCCTGCGCCGCGACCACGGCGGCCCCGCCCGGTTCCGTTCGGCGCTCGCCGCCCTGCACGTCCGGGGGCGCACGGTCGACTGGCCGACCGTCTTCCCCGGCGCGCGGCGGACCGACCTGCCCACCTACCCCTTCCAGCACGAGCGGTACTGGCTGGAGGCCACCGCCTCCAACGGGGACGCCGTCGACCTCGGCCTCGGCTCCGCCGACCACCCGCTGCTCGGCGCCTCGCTCACCCTCGCCGACGACGACGGCCTGCTGCTCACCGGCCGGCTCTCGCTGCGCACCCACCCCTGGCTGGCCGACCACGCCGTGCTCGGCTCGGTCCTGCTGCCGGGCACCGCCTTCCTCGACCTGCTCGTCCACGCGGGCGACCAGGCCGGCTGCGACCGGGTCGACGAACTCGCCCTGGAGAGCCCGCTGGTGCTCCCGGAGACCGGCGGGATCGCCCTCCAGGTGCGGGTCGGCCCGGCCGACGAGAGCGGCCGGCGCGAGGTCACCGTCCACTCCCTCCGGGAGGACGCGCCGCTGGACGCGCCCTGGGTCCGGCACGCCAGCGGCTGGCTCGCCCAGGCCGCCGCACCGGCCGCCGCCGAGGACCTGACGGCCTGGCCCCCGGCCGGCGCCACCGCCGTCGACCTGGACGGCTACTACGAGCGGCTGGCCGCGGGCGGTCTCGGCTACGGCCCGGCCTTCCGCGGTCTGCGGGCCGCCTGGCTGGACGGCGACGACATCTACGCCGAGGTCCGGCTGCCCGAGGAGCAGCGCTCCCGGGCCGAGCGCTTCGGGCTGCACCCGGCGCTGCTGGACGCCGCCCTGCACGCGCTGGGCTGCGCCGTGGACGACGGCGAGGGCCTGAACCTGCTGCCGTTCGCCTGGAGCGGGGTGACCCTGCACGCCTCCGGCGCGGCCGAGCTGCGCGTGCGGCTCAGCCGCACCGGCCGGGACAGCGTCTCGCTGCTGGTCGCCGACCGGTCCGGCGCCCCGGTGGCCACCGCCGACTCCTTCGTGCTGCGCCCGATCGGCGCCGTCGGCACGGCCGCCCGGCCCGCCACCCCCGACTCGCTGTTCCGGATCGACTGGACCGCCGTCCCGCTGCCCGAGGACACCGTCGAGCCGTACCGGACCGACGGCCTGGACGCGCTGCCCGCCGAGGTGCCGGCCACCGTCCTGGTGCCGGTCGACGCGCCGGCCGACGGCGGCACCGCCGAGCAGGCCCGGGCCGTCACCCACCGGGTGCTGGAGCTGCTCCAGGCCTGGCTGGCCGAGGACCGCTTCGCGGGGTCCCGGCTGGTCCTGGCCACCAGCGGCGCCGTCGCCGCCCACCCCGGCGAGGCCGTCACCGCCCTGGCCTGCGCCCCGCTCTGGGGCCTGGTCCGCTCCGCGCAATCCGAGAACCCGGACCGGATCGTCCTGGTCGACCTGGACGGCACCGCCGCCTCGGCCGCCGCGCTGCCCGCCGCCCTCGCCACCGGAGAGCCCCAACTCGCCCTGCGCGAGGGGACGGTGCTGGCCGCCCGGCTGGCCCGCGCGGCCACCTCCGGCGCGCTCACCCCGCCCGCCGGCGAGCCCTGGCGGCTGGACACCACCGGGCGCGGCACCCTGGACAACCTCGTCCTGGCCGCCTGTCCGGACACCCTGGAGCCGCTCGCCCCCGGCCACGTCCGGGTCGCCCTGCGGGCCGGCGGCCTCAACTTCCGCGACGTGCTCAACGCGCTCGGCATGTACCCCGGCCAGGCCGGGCTGCTCGGCAACGAGGGCGCCGGCGTCGTCCTGGAGGTCGCCGGGGACGTCACCGCGCTCGCCCCCGGCGACCGGGTGATGGGCATGTTCGCCGGCTCCTTCGGCACCACCGCCGTCACCGACCACCGGCTGCTGGTCCGGATCCCCCGGGGCTGGGACTTCACCGAGGCCGCGTCCACCCCGATCGTCTTCCTCACCGCCTACTACGCGCTGAAGGACCTGGCCGGGCTGCGCCCCGGCGAGTCCGTCCTGGTGCACGCCGCCGCCGGCGGCGTGGGCATGGCCGCCGTCCAGCTCGCCCGCCACCTGGGCGCCGAGGTGTACGGCACCGCCAGCCAGGGCAAGTGGGACGCGCTGCGGCCGCTCGGCCTGGACGACGCCCACCTGGCCGGCTCCCGAACCCTGGACTTCGGCCGCGAGTTCCTGGCGGCCACCGGCGGGCGCGGCGTGGACGTCGTGCTCAACGCGCTGGCCGGCGAGTTCGTCGACACCTCGCTCGGCCTGCTGCCCCGCGGCGGCCGGTTCGTCGAGATGGGCAAGACCGACATCCGGGACGCCGAGGAGGTCGCCACCCGGCACCCCGGCGTCGCCTACCGCGCCTTCGAGCTGTTCGAGGCCGGCCCGGAGCGGATCGCCGCGATGCTCGCCGAGCTGGTCGACCTGTTCGAGGCCGGCGTGCTGCGGCCGCTGCCGATCACCACCTGGGACGTCCGCCGCTCGGTCGACGCCTTCCGGTACGTCAGCCAGGCCCGGCACACCGGCAAGGTCGTGCTGACCGTGCCGCCCGCCCCCGACCCGGACGGCACCCTGCTGATCACCGGCGGCACCGGCACCCTCGGCTCCCTGCTCGCCCGCCACCTGGTCACCGAGCACGGCGTCCGCCACCTGCTGCTCACCAGCCGGACCGGCGCCGACGCCCCCGGCGCCGCCGAGCTCACCGCCGAACTCACCGCCCTCGGCGCCACCGTGACCGTCGCCGCCTGCGACGCCGCCGACCGCGACCGGCTGGCCGCCGTCCTCGCGGACATCCCCGCCGCGCACCCGCTCACCGGCGTGGTGCACACCGCCGGGGTGCTCGACGACGGCGTGATCGGCTCGCTCACCCCGGAGCGGATCGACGCGGTGCTGCGGCCCAAGGTCGACGGCGCGCTCAACCTGCACGAGCTGACGCTCGACCGGGACCTGGCCTGCTTCGTCCTGTTCTCCTCCGCCGCCGGTGTGCTCGGCGGCGCGGGCCAGGGCGGCTACGCCGCCGCCAACACCTTCCTGGACGCCCTCGCCCAGCACCGCCGGGCCCGCGGCCTGGCCGGCTCCGCGCTCGCCTGGGGCCTGTGGGAGCAGCGCAGCAGCATGACCGGGCACCTGGACGCCCGGGACGTCGAGCGGATGAGCGAGGGCGGCATGACCCCGCTCGGCTCGGAGCTCGGCATGGCCCTGTACGACGCGGCCGCCCTGCTGGACGAGCCGCTGCTGCTGCCCGCCGACCTCGACCTGTCCGCCCGGCGCGGCCGGGGCCCCGTCCCGGCGCTGCTGCGCGGCCTGCTCCGGGCCCCGGCCCGGCGCAAGGCCGAGGCGGTGTCCGAGCCGAGCGGCTCGGCGCTGACCCGCAGGCTGGCCGCCCTCCCCGAGGCGGACCGTACGGAGCTGCTGCTGGACCTGGTCCGCGGCCACGCGGCCTCGGTGCTCGGGCACGGCTCGGCGGAGGCGATCGACGCGGACCGCGCGTTCAAGGACCTCGGCTTCGACTCGCTGACGGCGGTGGAGCTGCGCAACCGGCTCGGCACCGCGACCGGGCTGCGCCTGCCCGCCACCCTGGTCTTCGACCACCCGAGCCCGACCGCGCTCGGCCGCCACCTGCGCGCCCGGCTGCTCGACGAGCAGGCCCCGGCGACCGCGGGACCGGCCGCGGCCACCGGCACGACGGCCCGGGACGGCGACCAGGACACCATCGCGATCGTCGCGATGGGCTGCCGCTACCCCGGCGGGGTCGGCTCGCCCGAGGACCTGTGGCGGCTGCTGCGGGCCGGCGGCGACGCCCTGACCGGTTTCCCGGCCGACCGCGGCTGGGAGCCCGGCGGCCAGGGCGGGTTCCTGCACGACGCGGCCGAGTTCGACGCGGCCTTCTTCGGGATCAGCCCGCGCGAGGCGCTCGCATGGACCCGCAGCAGCGGCTGCTGCTGGAGACCTCCTGGGAGGCCTTCGAGCGGGCGGGCATCGACCCGGCCTCGGTGCACGGCACCCGGGTCGGCGTGTTCACCGGCACCAGCGGCCAGGACTACGCCTCGCGGCTGCGCCGCGTCCCCGGCGAGGTCGAGGGCTACCTGGGCAACGGCAGCGCGGCCAGCGTGATCTCCGGCCGGGTGGCGTACACCTTCGGGCT
>NZ_LFVW01000329.1:0-1517 GCF_001182915.1 Kitasatospora sp. MY 5-36 | reverse complement strand
CTGGTCCGCACCCGCTCGGGCCGTCGGCGGCCGACCGACCGGGCCGGCGGCTCGGCCCTCGCCCAGCGGCTGGCCGGGCTGACCGGGCCCGAGTGCGACCGGGAGCTGCTGGACCTCGTCCGCGCCACCGCCGGCACCGTGCTCGGGTACCCGGCCGGCACGGCGGTGGACCCCGAACGGACCTTCAAGGAGCTGGGCTTCGACTCCCTCACCGCGGTCGAGCTCCGCAACCGCCTGCACGGCTCGACGGGCCTGCGCCTGCCCGCCACGCTGATCTTCAACTACCCGACCCCGAAGGCCCTGGCCGGCCACCTGCGCGAGCAGGTGCTCGGCGACCGGCTCCCCGCCGCCGCACCGGCCGCGGCCACCACCGTGGCGGCCCGGGACGACGACCCGATCGCGATCGTCGGCATGGGCTGCCGCTTCCCGGGCGGGGTGCGCACCCCGGAGGACCTGTGGGAGCTGGTCCTCGCCGGGCGCGACGCGGTCGGCGCCCTGCCGACCGACCGCGGCTGGGACCTCGACGGGCTCTACGACCCCGACCCCGACCGGGTCGGCACCTCGTACACCCGCGAGGGCGGATTCCTGTACGACGTCGCCGAGTTCGACGCGGCGTTCTTCGGGATCAGCCCGCGCGAGGCGCACGCCATGGACCCGCAGCAGCGGCTGCTGCTGGAGACCTCCTGGGAGGCCTTCGAGCGGGCCGGCGTCGACCCGGTGTCCGTCCGGGGCGGGCAGGTCGGCGTGTTCGTCGGCACCCACGGCCAGGACTACGGCACTCTGCTGGCCGCCGCCCCGCCCGGCAACGAGGGCTACCTGGTCACCGGCAACGCGGCCAGCGTGGTCTCCGGCCGGATCTCCTACGCGCTCGGCCTGGAAGGGCCGGCCGTGACCATCGACACCGCCTGCTCCTCCTCCCTGGTGGCGCTCCACCTCGCCGTCCAGGCGCTGCGCGCCGGCGAGTGCTCGATGGCGCTCGCGGCCGGTGCCGCCGTGATGGCCACCCCCGAGGGCCTGGTGGCGTTCAGCCGCCAGCGCGGCCTCGCCGAGGACGGGCGCTGCAAGGCCTTCGCGGCGGCCGCCGACGGCTTCGGCATGGCCGAGGGCGTGGGCGTGCTGCTGGTCGAGCGGCTGTCGGACGCCCGCCGCAACGGGCACCCGGTCCTCGCGGTCGTCCGGGCCACCGCGATCAACCAGGACGGCGCCTCCAACGGGCTCACCGCCCCCAACGGCCCCGCCCAGGAACGCGTCATCCGCCAGGCCCTGGCCACCGCCGGCCTCACCGCCGCCGACGTGGACGCCGTCGAGGCGCACGGCACCGGCACCCGGCTCGGCGACCCGATCGAGGCCAACGCCCTCCTCGCCACCTACGGCCAGGACCGCGAACTGCCGCTCCAGCTCGGCTCGGTGAAGTCCAACCTCGGCCACACCCAGAGCGCGGCGGGCGCGGCGGGCATCATCAAGATGGTGCTGGCGATGCGCCACGGGGTGCTGCCCCGGACCCTGCACGTGGACGA
>NZ_LFVW01000328.1:0-261 GCF_001182915.1 Kitasatospora sp. MY 5-36 | reverse complement strand
ACCCGGCTCGGCGACCCGATCGAGGCCAACGCCCTGCTCGCCACCTACGGCCAGGGCCGCGAACTGCCGCTCCAGCTGGGCTCGTTGAAGTCCAACATCGGGCACTCCCAGGCCGCGGCCGGGGTCGGCGGCATCATCAAGATGGTGCTGGCCATGCACCACGGGGTGCTCCCCCGCACCCTGCACGTGGACGAGCCCACCCCGCACGTCGACTGGACGGCCGGGTCGGTCGAGCTACTCACCGAGGAGCGGGAGTGGCCC
>NZ_LFVW01000327.1:0-234 GCF_001182915.1 Kitasatospora sp. MY 5-36 | reverse complement strand
ATGGTGCTGGCGATGCGGCACGGGGTGCTGCCGCGCACCCTGCACGTGGACGCGCCGACGCCGCACGTCGACTGGTCGGCGGGCGCGGTCGAGCTGCTGACCGAGGACCGGGAGTGGCCGGAGACCGGCCGTCCGCGCCGGGCCGGCGTCTCCTCCTTCGGCGTCAGCGGCACCAACGCCCACGTCATCATCGAACAGCCGGACGCGGAAGAAGTCCCGGCGGGCGAGCCCGCC
>NZ_LFVW01000326.1:0-371 GCF_001182915.1 Kitasatospora sp. MY 5-36 | reverse complement strand
TCGGCGTCAGCGGCACCAACGCCCACGTCATCCTCGAACAGCCCTCCCCGGAGGCCCCGGCGGGCGAACCGACGGCGCACGGCGTGCTGCCGCTGCTGCTGTCCGCGAAGTCGGCGGACGCCCTGCGCGCCCCGGCCGCGCTGCTCCAGGAGTCCGAGGCCGCCCCGCTCGACCTCGCCCACTCGCTGGCGACGACCCGCTCGCTGTTCAACCACCGTGCGGTGGTGCTGGGTTCGGACCGCACCGAGCTGACCGAAGGCCTCCGGGCGCTCGCCGAGGGCACCGAGAGCGCCACCGTGCTGACCGGTACGGCGGACGCCACCGGCGGGACCGTCTTCGTGTTCCCCGGGCAGGGCTCCCAGTGGGCCGGC
>NZ_LFVW01000032.1:0-20419 GCF_001182915.1 Kitasatospora sp. MY 5-36 | reverse complement strand
CCTCCCCCGCCCCGCCCGCCGCTGAGGCCCCCACCGGAGCGCCCACCGGCGCCCCGACCGGAACCTCCGCCAAGGCCGCCACCCGCGCCGCCCGCAGGTTCCGCCGCACCGCCACGGCCACCCCCGCGACCAGCGGCGCCAGCAGCACCACGCGCATCAGCTTGACCAGCACCGCCTCCCGCAGCGCCCCGGCCCCGCCGGTCTGCGCGGTGGCGACGACCTGCCCGACGTCGTGCACGCTCGCCCCGACCCAGCGCCCGAACTCCAGCTCGCCGAGCCCGAGCGGGTGCTGGAGCAGCGGCAGCACGGCGATCGCCAGCGTCCCGCAGAGAGTCACCAGCGCCACCGAGGCCGCGACGTCCTCCTCCTCGCTGCCCGCCGCCTGGCTGACCGCGCCGATCGCCGAGGCCCCGCAGATCGAGTACCCGGTGGCGACCAGCAGCGGCTGGTCCCCGGGCAGGCCGAGCCGCCGACCCAGCCAGAGCGTGCCCGCGAAGGTCGCCGCGACCACCGCGAGCACCATGGCGACGGTGGCCCAGCCGAGGCCGAGCACGTCGTCCAGGCTGAGCTTGAGCCCGAGCAGGACGATCCCGAGCCGCATCAGCCGCTTCCCGGCCGTGGACAGCCCCGGCCGGGCGATCCCGCGGACCACCGGGCGCAGCCCGGGCAGGTGGGCCACCAGCATGCCGAGCAGGACGGCGGCGGTGAGTTCGGGCACGGCCGGCACCAGCGCGTGGATGCCCAGCGCGGCGGCCACTCCGAGGGCCGCGAGCAGCAGCCCGGGGGCGTCCCCGCGCATCGGGGGCAGTGAGCGGGTGCCGGCGGTGCGGTGTCTGAGGGTCAGTGCCACGCCGCCCTCACTGCTGCCGGTCGGCGGGCAGCCGGTAGACCCGCCGGATGCTGGTGCCGAGCCGCGAGACGTCCGCGCCGTAGACGTGGATGGAGATCGCCGTGCTGCTACAGGAGTTGCGCACCAGGTGGATGTCGCCGGGCGGGGCGAAGGCGGCCACGGTGCCGGCCGGGCCGGCCACGTGCTCGGTCTCGACCAGCCGGGAGGTGGGGCCGTCGGAGACCAGCCGGTAGCGGGTCTCGCTCTCCTGGCCCTGGTGGACGCCGGCCACGCACCAGGAGACGTGGTCGTGGATCGGGGTCTGCTGCCCGGGCAGCCAGACCAGGGCGACGACGGAGAAGCTGCCGTCCCCCTCGGCGTGCAGGACGTGCTGGCGGTAGCGCTGCGGGTCGCCCTCGCGCTGGGCGGGGGTGAGCAGCGCGTCGGGCCCGTCCGGGTCGGCGTGCAGGTGCGGGGCGAGGCGCTCGCCGACCAGGTAGGCGGTGAGCTCCGGCGGGAGCCCGCGGTCCACGACGGCGCGGATCTCACTGATCAGCGCGGTCATCCGCTCGGTGCGCCGGTCGCTGCCGACCGTGGCTGAGGGTGTCATCCCAGCAGGTTCGAACCTATGGACCCATCACGTCCAAGGAGGGTTTGTAAGAAATCTCCCCATCAACGCTTATAGGTCGCCGGGTGGCAGTCCATGGTCGTCGGTCATGTGGCCCGCCGACGGGTCAGCACCCGACCCGGCTCGCCGCCGCCTGCCGCAGGTGGTCCAGCACCAGTCCGGTGGCCGGGATCCGCCGGTGCTCGCGCAGCACGTACGCGCTCACCTGCCGGCGCAGGTGCGGCTCGACGGCCCGTCCGGTGACCTTGCGGTGGCACATGAAGGAGAGCACCAGCGCCGGCATCAGCGCGATCCCGACCCCGGCGGCGACGAGCGACTGCACCGCGAGGTTGTCGTCGGTGGAGAAGACGATGTCCGGCGCGAAGCCCTCCTCCGCACAGACGTGCAGCAGGTTGGCCCGGCAGCGCGGACAGCCGGCGATCCAGCGTTCGCCGCCGAGGTCGGCCAGCCGTACGGCGTGCCGGCGGCCGAGCGGGTGCCCGACCGGCAGCAGCACCGTGAGCAGGTCCTCCATCAGCGGGATCTCGTCCACGCCCTCCGGCACCTCGGCGGCCGCGCCGGGGTACCGGAACGCCAGCGCGATGTCGCACTCCCCGCGCAGCAGCCGCTGGACGGAGTCCGGCGGCTCGGCCTCCAGCAGCTCGACCCGCACACCGGGGTGCTCGGCCAGCAGCCGGGCCATCGCCTGGGGTATCAGGGTGGCGTTGGCGCTGGGGAAGGCGCAGACCCGCACCCGACCGGCGCGCAGCCGGGCCAGCGCGGCGAGCTGCTGCTGGGCGGCGGACATGCTGCCGAGGATCAGCTCGGCGTGCCGGGAGAGCGCCTCGCCGGCCTCGGTGAGCCGCAGTCCGCGCCCGGCCCGGGTGAAGAGCGGGACGCCGACGGTGCGTTCGAGCGCCTTCATCTGCTGGGTGATGGCGGGCTGGGTGTAGCCCAGTTCGCGGGCGGCGGCCGAGTAGGAGCCGGCCCGGACGACCTCGTGGAACGTCCTGATGTGCCGCGAATCGAACACCGGCTCCATGGCCCCTCCCGCCCTCTCGTCCACCGTCGGCAGCCCCGTTCCGGCCGCGCTCCGGTCGTCCACGGGCCGCGCCCGGGCGCCCGAGAATCATAAGAGGAATTTGGAGGTACCGACCCCAACCCCACCCGTACCTATGGTTCAGCCCCGAACCGGCCTTCTCACAGCTGCACCGGCCTCACCACCGCGCCGGCCTCACTGCTGCACCGACGGCGGCAGCCCCACCGGCACCCCGGCCTTGGCCACCGGTGCCCCGCCCCGCGCGCTCGGACTGCGCCGGCTGCGCCGCTCCACGAAGCGGGCGAGCCAGGAGAGCAGCAGACACATGCCGATGTAGATCGGCGCGATCACCATCACCACCGGGATGAACGGCAGGTCGTAGTCCAGGTTGGTGGCGATCAGCTTGCCCGCGTGCAGGAACTCCTCGAACGTGATCAGGAAGCCCAGCGAGGTGTCCTTGAGCGCGACCACCAGCTGACTGATGATGGCCGGCAGCATCGCCCGGTTGGCCTGCGGCACCAGGACGTACGTCATCACCTGGGTCTTGCGCATCCCCAGCGCGAACGCCGCCTCCCGCTGCCCCTTGGGCACCGCGAGCACGCCGGCCCGGAACACCTCGGCCAGCACCGAGCCGTTGTAGAGCACCAGCCCGGCCACCAGCGCCCAGAGCGGCTGCACCTTGAGCGCGACGAAGACGAAGAAGATCATCACCAGCACCGGCATGGCTCGGAAGAACTCCACCACCAGTGTGGCGAGCCAGCGCACCACCCGGTGGTCGGAGAGCCGCCCGGCCGCGAACAGCGCGCCGAACGGCAGCGCGAACAGCACCGTCCAGCCGAAGGCCTGCAAGGTGTTGCCGAGCCCGCGCAGCAGCAGGTCCTGCACGCCCCGGTACTCGAAGGGCTGCCACTTGGCGTACGTGAACTGGTGGGTGTGGAAGAGCATGTAGACCACCCAGCCGATCAGCGCCGCGATCAGCAGCAGCGCGATCCCGCCGTACAGCCGGTGCCGGGAGAGCGCCTTCGGGCCGGGGATGTCGTACAGCGCCGAGGATTCGACCGTCATCGGGACACCGCCACTCGTCGTTCCAGCAGGTTGAAGACGGCGCTGATGGCCAGAGTGATGATCAGGTAGCCGACGGCGATCCAGACGAAGGTCCAGATGATGCTGTAGCCCAGCTCGTTGATGGTCCGGTAGGTGCCCAGCAGCTCGGTGACGCTGAACGAGCCGGCGATCGCCGTGTTCTTCGCCAGCGCGATCATCACACTGCCGAGCGGCGCCACCACCGAGCGGTACGCCTGCGGCAGCACCACCAGACTCATCGTCTGCCCGAAGTTCATGCCGAGGCTGCGGGCCGCCTCGCCCTGCCCGGTCGGCACCGTGTTGATGCCCGACCGCATCGACTCGCAGACGAAGGCCGAGGTGTAGCAGCCCAGCGCGAGCACCGCGAAGGTGTAGAAGGGCAGGGTGATGTCGAACCGGGGCAGGCCCAGCACCACGATGAAGAACAGCAGGGTCAGCGGCGTGTTGCGCAGCACCGTCACCCACAGCGTCCCGAACACCCGCAGCGGCCTCACCGGCGAGACCCGGAAGCCCGCGATCAGCACGCCCAGCACCAGCGACAGCACGGCGCTCACCGCGAACAGCGAGAGCGTGCCGAGGAACCCGTCCCAGTAGGTCGACCAGTTGTCGGTCAGCGTTTTCACGGCGCGGCCCTCTCAGTACCGGTCGATCTGCGGCGGGTTCGGCGCCGGCTCCCCGGAGAGGCCGAGGGTCGCCTCGAACGCCCTCCTCCAGTCGCCGTTCTGCATGTGGTGCTCCAGAGCGTCGTTGATCGCGCCGCGCAGCACGGTGTCGTTCTTCGGCACCCCGATGCCGTACGGCTCGGTCGAGAACAGCGGGCCGACCACCTTGAGCTCGTCCGGCACCTTTGCCGCGTAGCCGAGCAGGATCGCGTTGTCCGTGGTCACCGCGTCGACCTGGTTGGTGATCAGGTTGTCCACGCAGGCCGAGTAGGTGTCGTAGCCGATCAGCTTGGCCTTCGGGTACTGCGACTGGATGCGCTGGTACGGCGTCGAGCCGGCCGCCGAGCAGACCTTCTTGCCGTCCAGGTCCTGCGGGCCGTGGATGGTGGTGTTGTTCTTGCGCACCAGCAGCGACTGCCCGGCGATGAAGTACGGGCCGGCGAAGCCGACCAGCTTCTTCCGGTTGTCGTTGATGGTGTAGGTGCCGACGTAGTAGTCCACCTGGCCGTTCTGCAGGGCGGTCTCGCGGTTGGCCGAGGCGATCGTCTTGAACTGGATCCGGTCCGGCGGGAAGCCCAACGAGGCGCCGACCATCTTGGCGATCTCGATGTCGAAGCCGGAGTACACGCCGGTGGCCGGGTTCTTCTGGCCCAGGTACGGCTGGTCCTCCTTGGCGCCGACCACCAGGTGGCCCCGGCTGCGGGCGGCGTCCAGGGTCGGCGAGCCGGTGATCGCGGAGGCGTCCTGCACCTGGTAGCTGGGCAGGGCGCTGGGCTGGGGGCCCTTGGGCGGCGGGGTGCCGGGCTTGCCGCGGCCCGCCACCAGCGCGGTGAACAGCAGGGCGGCGGCGAGCACGCGCCGCCCCGCCCGCGCCACGGGCCTTCCCACAGATCTTCCCGCGGGCCTCGCCGCCGGCGTCGTCTCACGGTTCACGGCGCCGCCTCAGTGCTTCAGGATCTTGGACAGGAAGTCCCGGGCACGATCGCTCTCAGGAGCGCTGAAGAAGTCCTCCGGGGCGCGGTCCTCGACGATCCGGCCGTCGGCCATGAACACGACCCGGTTCGCGGAGGCCCGGGCGAAGCCCATCTCGTGGGTGACCACGATCATCGTCATGCCCTCGCTCGCGAGCTGGCGCATGACGTCCAGCACCTCGTTGATCATCTCGGGGTCGAGCGCCGAGGTGGGCTCGTCGAACAGCAGCGCCTTGGGGTCCATCGCCAGCGCGCGGGCGATCGCGACCCGCTGCTGCTGCCCGCCGGAGAGCTGCGCCGGGTACTTGGCCGCCTGATCGGCGAGGCCCACCCGCTCCAGCAGCGCGCGGGACTTGTCGTCCGCCTCCGCCCTGGGCCGGCCGCGGACCTTGATCTGCGCGAGCGAGACGTTCTGCAGCACGGTCTTGTGCGCGAACAGGTTGAAGGACTGGAACACCATGCCGACCTCGGCGCGCAGCCTGGCCAGCCCCTTGCCCTCCTCGGGCAGCG
The DNA here is from genome assembly GCF_001182915.1 of Kitasatospora sp. MY 5-36. Classification (NCBI taxonomy): domain Bacteria; kingdom Bacillati; phylum Actinomycetota; class Actinomycetes; order Kitasatosporales; family Streptomycetaceae; genus Kitasatospora; species Kitasatospora sp. MY 5-36. The sequence goes on along the minus strand of NZ_LFVW01000032.1, from coordinate 14,718 downwards.
GCTGGCCGTCGATCAGGATGGTGCCGTTCTCGATCGGCTCCAGCCGGTTGATGGCCCGGCAGAGGGTGGACTTGCCGGAGCCGGACGGGCCGATGACGACGACGACCTCGCCACGTCCCACCGTCAGCTCGATGTCCTGCAGCACGTGCAGGTCCCCGAAGTGCTTGTTGACCCCGCGCATCTCGATCAGCGGGGTGAAGGCCGATGCGCCGGCCGGGGCCGGCCCGGGGGCTGTGGTCACCTGCTGCGCCGTCCCTTCAGCAGCCAGCCCAGCGCGACGCCCGCGATCAGCGTGGCCAGCAGCGCGATCCAGAGCGGCGCGGTGACGGTGAAGACCCAGAACTGGATCTTGACCTTGTCGAGGTTGGCGAACAGGAACCACACGGCGAGGACGACGATGGCGCCGATCCCGATGTAGCGCGTGGGAATCCCGCCGATCTCACCGCGCGGGGAGCGGGACGAGCCGTCTGAAATCTTGGTCACCGGAGCAGTCTGCGGGCCGGGCGGCCGATTTGCCCGGTTACGCGCCCCTCCGGGCCAGGGAGTAACCCGTACGGGGCAATCCGGCCCCGTACGGGTTTGAAGCCCCCTCCTACCGGGACGGCCCGCTCCCCGCTCGTCCCGCCCCGGGCCGCCGCACTACCGCTCGTCCCGCCAGGACCGCCAGAGCGCCGCGTACGGACCGCCCGCCGCGACCAGGTCCGGGTGGCTGCCGTACTCGCTGATCCGCCCGCCCTCGACCACCGCGATCACGTCAGCGTCGTGCGCGGTGTGCAGCCGGTGGGCGATGGCGATGACCGTCCGGCCCTCCAGCACCCTGGAGAGCGAGCGCTCCAGGTGCCGGGCGGCCCGCGGGTCCAGCAGGGAGGTGGCCTCGTCCAGCACCAGGGTGTGCGGATCGGCCAGCACCAGCCGGGCCAGCGCCAGCTGCTGGGCCTGCGGCGGGGTCAGCGAGGTGCCGCCGGAGCCGACCTCGGTGTCCAGGCCCTCCGACAGGGCGTCCACCCAGGCCCCGGCCTCCACCGCGTCCAGCGCGGCCCGCAGCTCGGTGTCGTCCGCGTCGGGAGCGGCCAGCCGCAGGTTGTCCCGCAGGGTGCCGACGAAGACGTGGTGCTCCTGGTTCACCAGGGCGACCTGCGCGCGCACCCGCTCGGCCGGCATCCGCGCCAGCGCCGCACCGCCGAGGGTCACGCTGCCGCGGCCGGGGGCGTAGATCCCCGCCAGCAGCCGGCCGAGCGTGGACTTGCCCGCGCCCGACGGCCCGACCAGCGCGACCCGGCTGCCCGGGGCGACGTCCAGGCTGATGCCGTGCAGGACGTCGGCGCCCTCCCGGTAGCCGAACCGGACGTCCTTCGCCTCGACCCGACGGCCGTCCGGCCGGGCGGACTCGTCCCCCTCGTGCTCCGGCACCTCGCGCACGCCGACCAGCCGGGCCAACGAGGCCTGGCCGATCTGGAGCTCGTCGTACCAGCGCAGGATCAGGTCCACCGGGCCGGTCAGCATCTGCGCGTAGAGCACGCCGGTGGTCAACTGGCCCACGGTGATCCAGCCCCGGAGGGTGAACAGCCCGCCGAGCACCAGGGTGGCGAGCACCGCCGAGGTGTAGACCGCGTCGATGGTCGGGAACCAGACCGAGCGCAGCCACAGGGTGTACCGCTCCCAGGCCAGCCACTCGCGCAGCTTGCGGTCGGTCAGCCGGACCCGCTGGTCGCCCAGCCGCAGGGCCTCGACCGTCCGCCCGGCGTCGACCGTCTCGGCCAGCACGTTGCTCACCGCCGCGTACCCGGCCGACTCACTGCGGTAGGACTGCGGCGCGCGCCGGAAGTACCAGCGGGAGCTGACCAGCAGCAGCGGCAGGCCGACCAGCGAGGTCAGTGCGAGCAGCGGCGAGGTGACCAGCAGCGCACCGAGCACCAGGAGCAACGACACCACCGCGACGGCGAGTTCGGGCACCGCCTCGCGCACCGACTTGTCCAGCCGGTCGATGTCGGTGGTGCCCCGGGAGACCAGGTCCCCGGTGCCGGCCCGCTCCAGCACCCCGGTCGGCAGGGCCACCGAGCGGACCAGGAAGTCCTCGCGCAGGTCGGCCAGCACCTTCTCGCCGAGCACCGCGCCGCGCATCCGCGACCAGCCGGTGAACGCCGCCTGCGCCACCAGGGCCAGCAGGTACCAGGCGACCGCCACCGTGATGGTGGACCCGGCCGTACCGGTGGCCAGCGACTCGACCAGGCGGCCGAGCACCCAGGGCCCGACCAGCCCGGCCACCGTGGCCGTCGAGTGCAGTGTCACCACCGCGGAGAACCCGCGGCGGTGCCGCCGCGCGAGCAGCAGCAGGTACCCGCGCACGGCGGCCGGGGAGCCGACCGGCAGGGTGGTGGCCGGCCCCTGCTCCTCCTGGACGGGGGGCTTCATGACGTACTCCTCGCGTGCGTGGCAGGGAATTTGACGGTGGTCCTCATACGGCCCCACCCACCGGGCGGGCCGCTTCCTCGTCGCGGGTGACCACGGCCCGGTAGGCCGGCTCGGTCCGCATCAGCTCACGGTGCCGCCCGGCCGCGACGACCCGGCCCTCCTGCAGCAGCACCACCCGGTCCGCCTGGTCGAGCAGCAGCGGGCTGGTCGCGAACACCACGGTGGTGCGGCCGGCTCGGGTGTCCCGCAGCCCGGAGGCGATCCGCGACTCGGTGTGCGCGTCCACCGCGCTGGTGGGCTCGTCCAGCACCAGCACCGGAGGGTCCGCCAGCAGGGCGCGGGCCAGCGCGAGCCGCTGGCGCTGCCCGCCGGAGAGCGAGCGTCCGCGCTCGGTGATCCGGGCGCGCATCGGGTCTCCCCCGCACTCCGGCGAGCCCTCCACCAGGGCCTCCAGCACGTCGTCGGACCGGGCCGCCGCGAGGGCCTCGGCCGCCGGGACCCGCCCCGAGGACGGGATGTCGAACAGCTCGGCCAGCGTGCCGGAGAGCAGCACCGGCTCCTTGTCGTGGACCAGCACCGCCGCCCTGGCCTCGGCCAACGGCACCGCGTCCAGCTCCGTGCCGCCGAGCCGAGCCGAGGCCTGTGCCCGTTCGCCCTCGGCCAACGGGACGTGGCCGCCGAGCCGCTCGGCCAGCGCCCCGGCGTAGTCCGGGTCCCCGCAGACCACCGCGGTCAGCTCGCCGGCCCGCGCCGTCAGCCCGCTCGCCGGGTCGTGCAGGTCGGCCTTGTCCGGCCTGGCCAGCGCGGCTTCGGCCGTACCGGTGGTCCGGTCCAGCGAGAGCACCCGGACGGCCCGCCCGGCGGAGACCCGGGCCACGCTCCAGGCGTGCGCCGCCTCGCCCAGGATGCGCAGCGGAGCGGCCAGGAAGGCCGTCGCGCCGTACACCGCGATCAGGGTGCCGACGGCGAGCTCGCCGGAGGCCACCAGCCGGGCGCCGTACCAGGTGACGCCGACCACGAACAGGCCGGGCAGCAGCACCTGTTGGGCCTGCATCAGCGACCAGATCCGGGACGACCGGACGGCCGCCGCCCGGACCTTCTGGGACGCGGCCCGGTACCGCTCCAGGAACAGCTCCTCGCCGCCGATGCCACGCAGCACCCGCAGCCCCGCGACGGTGTCGGCCGCCAGCTCGGTGGCCTTGCCGCCGAGGGCGCGCTGCTGTTCGTAGCGCCGCTCGAACGGCCCGATCAGCGGCCAGACGGAGGCCGCCAGCACCGGGACGCCGAGCAGCACCCCGGCCCCGAGCACCGGATCGACCGTCAGGACCACCACGCTGACGGCCAGCCAGACGATCACCGCGGACCGGACCCGGGCGACCAGCTCGACGTACCAGCCGATCCGCTCGACGTCCCCGCTGCCGACCGCGACGACCTCGCCGGTGGCGATCCGGCGGGACAGCCCGGCCCCGAGGTGCGAGGCCTGCCGGGCCACCAACTGCCGTACGTGGGTGGCCGCGTGGAGCCAGTTCCAGACCGCCTGGCGGTGCAACAGCACGGTGCCGACCGAGGCGCCCGCGCCCAGCAGCAGGAGGAGCCCGGCGGCCCGCCAGATCCCGCCGGCGTCGCCGTCCACGGCGGCCTGCACGCCGAGCCCGAGCGGTATCGGCAGGGCGGCCTGGCCCCCCATCTCGATCAGCGCCCAGAGGGTGGCGAGCAGCTGCCCGCGCCGCTGGCTGCACTGCAGCCAGCGCAGGAAGGCCAGGGGTGAGGAGAGGTCGGGACGGCCGGGATCGGCCAGCGGCAGGGGGGTGAGCAGCATGACACTCCGATACGAGCGGTGCGCGGGTGCGGGGCACGGGCGCACGGGGGGCGAGGGAGCCAGGAAGCAAGGGGAGCCGGGAAACAGGGGGAACAGGGCGCACGGAACGCCTCAGCACCGTGCGCACAGCACGCACGGCGGCCGAACGGCAGGCGGCCCGGGCCGGCGGGCGGAGGATGCGCGGCGCTGCGGCACGGCGCCCGGCGCGACATCGACGCTGCGTCCGGAGCGGACACCGGACGGACATGGAATGGGCACGAAGGGCCCGGAAGTCAGGAGGTCATGGCCGCGAGCCTGCCAACCTCGATGTGATCCGCGCAACAGGTTTTTCCTCCGCCGACCGCGCGCGCCACGCCCCGCCCGCCACGCGCCGGGCCCGCACTCCCCCTGTGCGCCCCCGCGGGTTCCCGGCAGGCTTCCCGCGAGCCCCCCGCACGTCCCCCACCAGGGCGGTTCCGCCCCGTCACCGGCCGGCCGCCGCCCAGGCCAAACCCCCGCAAAGCTTCACCCAAGATTCGCCCGTTCGGCGGGAACAATCACACCGGGACACCAGTTGCCCCCACTGGAACAGCAGGACAATCAGGAGGGCACCTCTTCCCGTGAGCAGCATCCCCACCGTCACCCTCAACGACGGCGCGCAGATCCCGCAGCTCGGCTTCGGCGTGTGGCAGGTCCCGGACGCCGAGGCCACCCCCGCCGTCCGCGCCGCGATCGAGTCGGGCTACCGCTCCATCGACACCGCGGCCATCTACGAGAACGAGGCCGGCACCGGCGCGGCGATCACCGAGGCGCTGGCGGGCGGCGTGGCCCGCGAGGACCTCTACGTCACCACCAAGCTGTGGAACTCGGGTACCCGCGACTGGTCCGGCGAGCAGGGCCGCGACGCGGTGCTGCGCGAGTTCGACGCCTCGCTGGCCAAGCTCGGCCTCGACCAGCTCGACCTGTACCTGATCCACTGGCCGCGCCCGATGCACGGCGACAGCTACCTGAACATCTGGAAGGCCTTCGAGCAGCTGAAGGCGGACGGCAAGGTCAAGTCGATCGGCGTCTCCAACTTCGGCACCGAGCAGCTGACGCGCCTGCTGGACGAGGCCTCCGTCGCCCCGGCCCTGAACCAGGTCGAGCTGCACCCGTACTTCCCGCAGACGGAGCTGCGCGCGTTCCACGCCGAGCACGGCATCGCCACCGAGGCGTGGAGCCCGCTGGGCCAGGGCAAGGAGCTGCTCGCCGAGCCCGCACTGGTGAAGATCGCCGAGAAGCACGGCCGCACGGTCGCCCAGGTGGTGCTGCGCTGGCACCTCCAGAGCGGTGTGATCGCCATCCCGAAGTCGGTCACCCCGTCCCGGATCCGGGAGAACCTGGACGTCGCCGGCTTCGAGCTGGACGCCGAGGACCTCGCGGCGATCGCCGCCGTGGCCACCGGCAAGCGGATCGGCCCGGACCCGCAGGAGTTCGACTGGAACTGACGCGCCCGGGGTCCCGGCTCCCGGGCCCCCGAACCGTCTGAGCACCCGACCGGCTGACCACCGGTCGCACGAAGACCGCCCGCACCTCTACAGGAGCGGGCGGCCTTCGGTGTGCCCCGATGCGCCAAAGCCCATGGCCATGGACCCTCAGCGTTTTGGCGAATCGTTTTGGCTACGGTGGCGAACTTTTGACCTACAGCCTGCCCGCCTTGGCGATGAGCGCGAGCGCGGCCTCGTGCTCACCCTCCTCCAGCGGTGCCAGCAGCAGCCGCTGGACCTCGGCCACCCCAGCGGCCGAGCGGTGCAGCAGGTCCTGTCCCGCCGGTGAGAGCGAGAGCAGGTTGCGCCGTCCGTCCGAGGGGTCGCGCCGACGCTGCACCAGACCGCGGCGCACCAGCCGGCTGACCATCTCGGCCATCGTGGCCTTGTCCAGCGAGGCCAGCTCGCCGACCGTGCGCTGGTCGGCGCCCGGTTCCAGCTCCAACGCGTCCAGCACCGCGTACTGCGGAGCCGTCAGCTCGGCGCCCACGTGCTCCGACCAGAGCTTGGTGTGCACCTGCTGGCTCACCCTGATCAGGTAGCCGATCGCCCGCTGGGCGTCCAGTATCGGCCGCGCGTCGGTGATGACGGCGACCGCCGCGGGCTCCAGCCTGGCTATCTTGGCCATCACCCGGACGATCTCGACCTGTTCCTCCGCCGTGAGCGGTTCGAACAGGACGCGCTGAACGCGGACCACACCACCGGTGGCCTCGCGCACCGCCTGGGCGCCGCCCTGCGAGAGGGCCAGCAGCTTGCGCCGGCCGTCGGCCGGGTCGCGCCTGCGCAGCACCAGGCCACGACGGACCAGCCGCGCGACCATCTCGGCCATCGTGGCCTTGTCGAGCGAGGCCCGCTCGCCGACCGTCCGCTGGTCCGCACCCGGTTCCAGGGCCAGGACCAGCAGCACGGCGAACTGCGGAGCCGTGAGATCGGCTCCGACGTGTTCGGACCACAAGCGGGTGTGGACCTGCTGTGCCACGCGAATCAGGTGTCCTGGCGACTGCTGCAGTCGCGTAGACACGCGGGTTGTCGGGATCTCCCCCAGCACCATGTATCCGTCCCGATGTCACACCCGGTGTGTGTGGGACACCCGGGTGGGGCAGTAACGGCGAGTGGGCGTCCAGCTATGAGGGAGGGCGCTCCAGCCGTGCAGCCGGTGGCTGCTGGCGGACACTATACAAACGGCGGGCCCTTGCTGGCAGGCAGGGGCGGATAGTAGACGCAGGTTCGGCAACATTGGCATATTTACTCGCTGCGAACAGCTTGCAGTAACCCGTTCTCAGCAGAAAGCCGACCGGTCGGTCCTTACCCACCGTCACCTGCGTCTCTCCACCCTGGCCGCTCCCCCTACCCGCCGGTAGGGTGTGGCCACCCTCTCCGGGGGCTCTCCCCGGGAGGCACTCCCGAGAGAGACGAGAGCGAGCATGACCGAGCAGAGCACCGCCCCCCGGGTCGCCGTCGTGACCGGCGCCGCCCGCGGCCTCGGCGCCGCCACCGCCGTCCGGTTGGCCGCCGACGGCTACGCGGTCGCCGTCCTGGACCTGGACGAAGCGGCCGGCAAGGAGACCGTCGACCGGATCACCGCCGCCGGCGGCAGGGCGCTCGCCGTCGGCGCCGACGTCTCGGACGCCGAGCAGGTCCAGGCCGCCGTCGACCGGGTGGCCGCCGAGCTCGGCGCCCCCGTCGTCCTGGTGAACAACGCGGGTGTGCTCCGCGACAACCTGCTCTTCAAGATGTCCGAGTCCGACTGGGACACGGTCATCAACGTTCACCTCCGCGGCGCCTTCCTGATGACCCGCGCGGTGCAGAAGCACATGGTCGACGCCGGTTTCGGCCGCATCGTCAACCTGTCCTCGTCCTCGGCCCAGGGCAACCGCGGCCAGGCCAACTACTCGGCCGCCAAGGCCGGTCTCCAGGGCTTCACCAAGACTTTGGCCATCGAGCTGGGCAAGTTCGGCATCACGGCCAACGCGGTCGCCCCGGGCTTCATCGCCACGGACATGACAGCAGCCACCGCGGCCCGGGTCGGCATGGACTTCGAAGACTTCAAGCGGGCCGCAGCCTCTCAGATCCCGGTCCAGCGGGTCGGTCAGCCCGAGGACGTCGCCCACACCATCGCGTTCCTCGCGAGCGAGGGCGCCGGCTTCGTCTCCGGCCAGGTGATCTACGTCGCGGGCGGCCCCCTCGACTGAGCACGGAACCTACACAGGGTTACCACGGAGTGGGAAGCCGGGCGCACCGGCCTCCCACTCCGTTTGCTTTACCGGGGCTTTTGCAGAACCATTCGACGACCACACTGGCTTTCGATCCTGAAATAGCGGAAATCACCCCTCGGACCACCCCTGGTCGGCCCAATTGTCGATTTCCCGGGAAAATGACAATTACCACCGGAATAGCCCTGTCCGGATGGGTAAGGTCACCCCGTGCAATCCAGAAGTCCCCCCGTCCCCCTTCCGCGCCAGGGGCCGGAGCGCCGCACCGCCGAGACCGGCCGCCTGGACCGTCCCACCGCCCCCGCGCGCCACCTCGCCCCGCTCGGCCCCGACCCCGGCGAGCCCGGCTGGCCGCCGATGAGCCGACGGCAGGCCGCCCTTCTCGCCGTCACCCTGGCCGGCTACCTGCTGGTGCTGGCCGGTGTCCTGCTCAACACCGCGCTGGTCGACCTCGACTGGTCGGTCCGGCTGCTGCGCCCCTACGAGCGGTGGCCCCGGCTGGAGCCGCTGCTCGACACCTGGGTGGTCGCCGGGCAGCGCGGGCCGTCGGCGATCGCCGCCTTCGTCTGGCTCGGCTGGCGGGCCCACCGCCTCGGCCGACTGCGCCCGCTGCTGGTCATGGGCATCGCGCTGTTGTTGCTCAACGTCACCGTCGGCGCGGTCAAGATCGTCACCGGCCGGCTCGGCCCGCACTACGCCCAGTACGTCGGCTCGCCCGAGCTCTTCTCCGGCGGCACCATCTTCCCCTCCGGCCACACCGCCAACGCGGTGGTCACCTGGGGCGTGCTCGCCTACCTCGCCGTCCGCTGGCGGCGGACCGGCGCGGTGATCGCCGCCGCCACCGCCTGCTCGATCGGTCTGACCACGGTCTACCTGGGCACCCACTGGGTCACCGACGTCCTGGCCGGCTGGGCCGCCGGACTGCTCGTCCTGCTCTCGCTGCCGCTGCTGGAACCCCTGGTCGCCGCCGCCGAACAGCGGCTCCACCGGCGCTTCGGCCGCCGGCACCTGCTCTGTTGAACCCGGGCCCGCCCGAACCAGGTCCGACGGGTCACCGCGGTCCTACCCCTCCCAACTGCGCTCGACCACACCCCGTTGCGCACCGCGAGGTTGAGCCGCCCCTGCCGGTACTCCATGGTCATCAGGTCCCCCGGCTCCAGCACCCGGACCGACGCCCAGCCGTGCCGCCGGGCCAACTCCCGGGCCCGCTCGACCCGCAGCCCCGCGTACCCCTCGCCGTCCTGGCCCGCCGCCCCCGCACCGGAGCCCGAACCCGCCGCACCGGACCCCGCCCCCACCGCGTCCGAACCCGACATCGCGCCTCCCCCGGCTCGCTCCTCGGACGTACGCTGGAATCGTAGCCCGACCCACGCGGTCCGGAGGTGAACGGCATGCGCACCACCACCCCGCGCCGGTGGCGCAGCGGCACCGAGCCGGCCACCGCCCGCAGCGACCTCAAGCTCCGCTACCTGCTCTCGCTCACCTTCACCCCCTTGTTCGCGCTGGCCACGGCGGGCTTCGCCGTCTGGGCGGCCGTCTCGCCCGCCTACGGCGCGCCCAGCCGGGGCACCCTCACCGGCTTCGCCGTGGCCTGCGGCCTGCTCACCCTGTTCGCCGTCGTCGATCTCGTGGTTGTCATCCGGCGCCGCCGGACCGAGCTCTGACGCGGTGTCTCCCACGGAGTGGGAAGTCGACCCGGCCGACTTCCCACTCCGTGCCGTCGACTTCCCACACCGTGCCACCCACGATCCCGACCCCGGCGGCCCCGGCAGCCTCAGCGCCCGCCGACCGCCTGCTTCACCAGCGTCCGCCCGAAGTCCCACATCAGCCCGCTCCCCCGGTGGGCCTCGTCCATGATCTCGGTGAAGGCGTCCACGAACCGGTCCACGTCACGCTCGGTGATGATCAGCGGGGGGATCAGCTTGATCACTTCCAGGTGGTCCCCCGACACCTGGGTCAGGATGCGGTGCCGCTGCAGCAGCGGCACGACCACCATCTGCGCGAACAGCCCCTTGCGCGCCGCCTGGAGCGCGGTCCAACCAGTGCGCAGCTTCAGCGACTTGGGCCGGCCGAACTCGATCCCGATCATCAGCCCGCGCCCGCGCACCTCGGCGAGCAGCTCGTACTGGTCGACCAGCGCGGTCAGCCGTCCACGGAAGTAGTCGCCCACCTTGCGGGCGTTCTCCACCACCTGCTCGTCGCCCATCACCTCCAGGGTCGCCAGCCCGGCCGCCATGGCCTGGGCGTTGGACCCGAAGCTGGCCGAGTGCACCAGCACCCGGTCCATCGAGGAGTACACCTTCTCGAAGATCCAGCCCTTGCCGAGCGTCGCCCCGACCGGCACGTACCCGCCGGACAGCGCCTTGGCGGCGCAGACCAGGTCCGGCAGCACGCCTTCCTCGTGCTGGTAGGCGAAGAACTCGCCGGTGCGGCCGATGCCGGTCTGCACCTCGTCGCAGATCAGCAGCGCCCGGTGCTCGTGGAGCAGCGCCTGGGCGGCCCGCAGCCAGCCGGGCGGCGGCGCCTGGACGCCCTTGCCCTGGATCGGCTCCACGATCAGCCCCGCGACGTCGCCGCGCTTCAACTCCTTGGCCAGCGCGCCGAGATCGCCGAGCGGGACGGCGGTGTCCGGCAGCAGCGGGTCGAAGCCCTTGCGGAAGCCGCTCTCCCCGTTGACGGAGAGCGAGCCGGTGGTCAGCCCGTGGAAGGCGTGGTCGGCGTACAGGATCCGCTTCCGCCCGGTGGCGTACCGGGCGAACTTGAGCGCCGTCTCCACCGCTTCGGTGCCGCTGTTGCCGAAGAACACCCGGTCCAGCCCGGGCGCGTACGACAGCAGCCGCTCGGCCAGCAGCCCGGGCAGCGGTGAGCAGTCGAAGCGGACCAGGTCCGGCAGGTCGAGGTCCATCACCTGCTGGACCGCCGAGCGCACCACCGGGTGGTGGCGGCCGAGCGCGAAGATGCCGAAGCCGGCCAGCATGTCGAGGTACTCGTTGCCCTCGGCGTCGTAGAAGTACTGGCCCCGGGCGCGCTCGTAGTACCTGTCGAAGCCGATGGTGCGCAGCATCCGCGGCAGCTGCGGGTTGAGGTAGCGGCCGTGCAACTCGTAGCGCTCGCCGCCGCGTTCGGCGATCAGCGCGGCGAGGTCGAAGGCGGGGCGGTCTGGTTCAGCCGGCATGGCGCGGGTTCGCTCCTCGGGTCGGTAGCAGGTTCTTGGCGAAGACGGCGGTCTGGGCGGCGACCCCGGTCCCGGTCAGCCCCGCCTCCTCCAGGATCTCCCCGCGCGAGGCGTGGCCGAGGAACTCCTGGGGCAGGCCGAGCACCCGCACCGGCACGTCCACGTCGGCGTCGCGCAGCGCCTGGGCGACGGCCGAACCGACGCCTCCGGTACGGCCGTTGTCCTCGACGGTGACCACCAGCCGGTGGGCGGCGGCCAGTTCGGGCAGCACCGGGTCGACCGGCTTGACCCAGCGCGGGTCGACCACGGTCGCGGTGAAGCCCTCGGCGAGCAGCAGCCGGGCCGCGTCCAGGCAGGCGGAGGCGGTGGTGCCGACGGCGACCAGCAGGATCTCCGGCGCCCGCCCGGTGCGCAGCAGCACGTCCACCCCGCCGGTCCGCTCGACGGCCGGTACCGCGGGCCCGACGTTCCCCTTCGGGAAGCGCACCACGGTCGGGGCGTCGCCGACCTCGACGGCCTCGCGCAGCTGGGCGCGCAGCTGTTCCGCGTCGCGCGGCGCGGCGAGCCGCAGGCCGGGGACGACCTGGAGGATCGACATGTCCCACATGCCGTTGTGCGAGGCGCCGTCCGGCCCGGTCACCCCGGAGCGGTCGAGCACGAAGGTGACGCCCAGCCGGTGCAGGGCGACGTCCATCAGCACCTGGTCGAAGGCCCGGTTGAGGAAGGTCGCGTAGACCGCGACCACCGGGTGCAGTCCGCCGGTGGCCAGCCCCGCCGCGCTGGTGACGGCGTGCTGCTCGGCGATCCCGACGTCGAAGGTCCGCTCCGGGTAGGCCTTGGCGAACGGGGCCAGGCCCACCGGCTGGAGCATGGCCGCGGTGATCGCCACGAGGTCCGGCCGCTCGGCTCCGAGGGTGAGCAGCTCGTCCCCGAACACCGAGGTCCAGGAGACCCCTCCGCTGGGCGAGATCGGCAGGCAGGTGTACGGGTCGATCGGGTTGACGGCGTGGAAGCGGTCGGCCTCGTCCTGCTCGGCCGGCCGGTAGCCGCGGCCCTTGACGGTCAGGCAGTGCACGATGACCGGTCCGCCGAAGTTGCGGGCCTGGCGCAGCGCCTGTTCGACCGCGCCCAGGTCGTGGCCGTCGATCGGCCCGAGGTACTTGAGGCCGAGGTCCTCGAACATGCCCTGCGGGGCGAAGGCGTCCTTGAACCCCTTCTTGGCGCCGTGCAGCGCGTCGAAGATCGGCTGGCCGACCAGCGGGGTGCGCTGCAGGGCCTCCTTGCCCAGGGCGAGGAAGCGCTCGTAGCCCTGGGTGGTGCGCAGGGTGGCCAGGTGGTTGGCGAGGCCGCCGATGGTCCTGGCGTAGGAGCGCTCGTTGTCGTTGACGACGATGACCAGCGGCCGGTCGCGCGCCTCGGCGATGTTGTTGAGCGCCTCCCAGGCGAGCCCGCCGGTGAGGGCGCCGTCGCCGATCACCGCGACGGTGTGCCGGTCGTGCTGGCCGAGCAGCCGGGCCGCCTTGGCCAGGCCGTCGGCGTAGGAGAGCGCCGTGGAGGCGTGCGAGTTCTCGACCAGGTCGTGCTCGGACTCGCCCCGCGCGGGGTACCCGGAGAGTCCGCCGCGCATCCGCAGCCGGCTGAAGTCCTGGCGGCCGGTGAGCAGTTTGTGGACGTAGCTCTGGTGGCCGGTGTCGAAGACGATCCGGTCGTACGGCGAGTCGAAGACCCGGTGCAGCGCGATGGTCAGCTCCACCACGCCGAGGTTGGGCCCGAGGTGGCCGCCGGTGCGGGTGACGGCCTCGATCAGGAAGTCGCGGATCTCGTCGGCGAGCAGGGGCAGTTCGACGGCCGGGAGCTTGCGCAGCTCGGCCGGGGACGTGACGCGGGAGAGCAGTGACATGGGTTCACCTCACGACTCGGAGCGGTGCGGTGGTGCCTCCACCCGGCCCGGGCGCGGGCCGGCCTGGCTGCGGGGGCGGAGCCGGCCCCGGCCCCGGGCGCGGGGCCCGGGGCCCGGGGCGCCGACCCGGAGGTCGGCTCCTGGCTCAGCGGCCCTTGTTGCCGTTGACGGTCTCGGTGATGGCGCGCAGCGACTGCTGCAGCGAGCCCATCGTCGCGAGGACGGCGGTCGGCTCGTAGCCGCAGTGGGCCATGCAGTTCTCGCAGCGCGGGTCCTTGCCGCGGCCGTACTTGCTCCAGTCGGTCTTCTCGACCAGCTCGCGATAGGTCGGCACGTAGCCGTCGGCCATCAGGTAGCAGGGCCGCTGCCAGCCGAACAGCGAGTAGTTGGGGATGCCCCAGGGGGTGCACTCGAAGTCGGCCTTGCCCTCCAGGAAGTCCAGGAAGAGCGGGCTGTGGTTGAGGCGCCAGCGCTTGCGGTTGCCGTCGGCGAAGGCCGCGCGGAAGAGCGCCCTGGTCTGCTCGACGCCGAGGAAGTGCTCCTGGTCGGGGGCCTTCTCGTAGGCGTAGGCGGGCGAGATCATCATCTCGTCCACCTTGAGCTCGTCGTTGAGGTAGTCCAGCACCTCGATGACGGTCTGCGGGGTGTCGGTGTTGAAGAAGGTGCTGTTGGTGGTGACCCGGAAGCCGCGCCGCTTGGCCTCCTTGATCGCGGCCACGGCCTCGTCGAAGGTGCCCTCCTTGGCCACCGACTCGTCGTGCCGCTCGCGCATGCCGTCGATGTGCACCGCGAAGGTGAAGTACGGCGAGGGCGTGAACTTGTCCATCTTCTTGCGCATCAGCAGCGCGTTGGTGCAGAGGAACACGTACTTGCGGCGCTCGACCAGCTGCCGGACGATCTCGTCGATCTGCGGGTGCATCAGCGGCTCGCCGCCGGCGATCGAGACCATCGGGGCACCCGACTCCAGGACCGCGCCGACCGCCTGGGCGACGGGCATCCGCTGCTTCAGGACGCCCGCCGGGTGCTGGATCTTGCCGCAGCCCTCGCAGGCGAGGTTGCAGGCGAAGAGCGGTTCCAGCTCCACGATCAGCGGGAACTTGTCCCGGCGCTTGAGCAGCTTCTGCTGCATGAGGTAGGTGCCGACCCGCACGGTCTGGCGCAACGGCATGGCCATGGCTAGCTCGCCTCCTGGGGGAGCGTCGAGGATGTGGGGTGGTTCAGGTCTACGGAGCCGGGCGCGCGCTCCTGCCGGTACCAGTCGACGAGGGCGGGTACCGTCGCCCGCAGGGTCCGCCAGGCGCGCACCCCGGCCGGGAGGGTGCCGGGCCGCAGCAGCTCGTGCTCGGGCGTGTCCACCACCACCCGCAGGACGGCCGCCGGCAGCACGGGCCGGACCTCGCGCAGCGCGGCCAGGACGGCGGCGGCCTCCATGTCGACGGCGAGCGCGCCCTGGAGGTGCAGCGCCCGCCGTTCGATGCCGCGCACCACGTGGTCGGCGGTGTGGTGCACGCCGGTGTGCACGGTCAGGCCGCGCTCCTTCAGCGCCCGGGTGAGCTCCGCGCCGGAGTCGAGCGGGTACAGGTGGCCCTCGGCGTCGCGCACGCCGTCGGCGGCGACCACGTCGCCGGGCAGGACGCCCGGGCCGAGCGCGGCGCCGAAGCCGGCCACCACCACGGCGCCGTAGCCGCTGGGCG
>NZ_LFVW01000325.1:0-656 GCF_001182915.1 Kitasatospora sp. MY 5-36 | reverse complement strand
AGCTGACCGAAGGCCTCCGGGCGCTCGCCGAGGGCGCCGAGAGCGCCGCCGTGGTCGAGGGCACCGTCTCCACCACCGGACGCACGGTGTTCGTGTTCCCCGGCCAGGGCTCCCAGTGGGTCGGGATGGCCGTCGAACTCCTCGACACCGAGCCGGTGTTCGCCGAGCGGATCACCGAATGCGCCGACGCGCTCGCCGAGTTCACCGACTGGAACCTGATCGACGTCCTGCGCGGCGCCGAGGGCGCCCCCGGCTACGACCGGGTGGACGTCGTCCAGCCCGCCCTCTGGGCCGTCATGGTCTCCCTCGCCACCCTCTGGCAGGCGTACGGCATCGAGCCCGACGCCGTCATCGGCCACTCCCAGGGCGAGATCGCCGCCGCCACCGTCGCCGGCGCCCTCACCCTCCAGGACGGCGCCCGCACCGTCGCCCTGCGCTCCCAGGCCATCACCGCCATCGCCGGAAACGGCGGCATGGTGTCGCTCTCCCAGTCCGCCGAGGACGCGCTCGCCACCATCGCGCCGTGGGCCGACCGCGTCTCCGTCGCGGCCGTCAACGGCCCCTCCTCCGCCGTCGTCGCCGGGGACGCCGACGCCCTGGACGAGCTGCTGCGGCGGTGCACCGACGACGGCACCCAGGCCCGCCGGATCAACGTC
>NZ_LFVW01000324.1:0-251 GCF_001182915.1 Kitasatospora sp. MY 5-36 | reverse complement strand
AGGACCGGATCTCCGTCGCCGCCGTCAACGGCCCCTCCTCGGCGGTCGTCGCCGGGGACGCCGACGCCCTCGACGAACTCGTCGAGCGCTTCACGGCGGACGGCATCCGTGCCCGCCGGGTCACCGTGGACTACGCCTCGCACTCGGCCCATGTCGAGGCCCTGCAAGCCGAGTTGCTCGACCTGCTCGCCCCCGTCACCCCCCGCCCGGCCGGCATCCCGTTCTGGTCCACCGTCGACAGCCAGTGGCTC
>NZ_LFVW01000323.1:0-653 GCF_001182915.1 Kitasatospora sp. MY 5-36 | reverse complement strand
ACCGAGTTGCTCGACCTGCTCGCCCCCGTCACCCCGCGCGACGCCGACATCCCGTTCTGGTCCACCGTCGACAGCCGCTGGCTGGACACCACGACGATGGACGCCGCCTACTGGTACCGCAACCTCCGCCAGACCGTCCGACTCGCCGACGCCACCCGCCAGTTGGCCGAACAGGGCCACGACCTCTTCATCGAGGTCAGCCCCCACCCCGTCCTCACCGGCGCCATCCAGGACACCCTCCACCACACCACCGCCCACACCCTCGGCACCCTGCGCCGCGACCACGGCGGCACCCGCCGCTTCCTCACCTCCCTCGCCGAAGCCCACGTCCACGGCGCCCCCGCCGACTTCACCCCGCTCCTCACCACCGGCCACCGCACCGACCTCCCCACCTACCCCTTCCAGCGCAACCGCTACTGGCTGGAGGCGGCCCCCGGCGCCTCGGACGTGACCGCCGTCGGCCTGGCCGCGGCCGACCACCCGATGCTCGGCGCGGCCGTCCCGCTCGCCGACGGGCACGGCCACCTGCTCACCGGCCTGATCTCGCGCACCACCCACCCGTGGCTGGCCGACCACACCGTCATGGGCACCACCCTGCTGCCCGGGACCGCCATGGTGGACCTGGCCGTCCGGGCCGGCGACGAGGTCGGCTG
>NZ_LFVW01000322.1:0-1585 GCF_001182915.1 Kitasatospora sp. MY 5-36 | reverse complement strand
ACCCCTTCCAGCGCAACCGCTACTGGCTGGACACCGTGGCCGGTGCGGCCGCCGTCACCACGGCGGGCCTCACCGCCCCCGAGCACCCCCTGCTCGGCGCGGCCGTGCCGCTCGCGGACGGCCACGGCCACCTGCTGACCGGGCTGCTCTCCCGGCACAGCACGCCGTGGCTGGCCGACCACACCGTGATGGGCGCGACCCTGCTGCCCGGAACGGCGTTCCTGGAGCTGGCCGTCCGGGCCGGCGACGAGGTCGGCTACGGCCGCCTCGACGAACTCACCCTGGAAGCCCCGCTGGTGCTGCCCGAGCAGGGCGCCGTCCAGGTCCAGGTGGTGGTCGGCGAGGCCGACGCCACCGGCGCCCGGCCGGTCGGCCTGCACTCGCGGCCGCAGGACGCCGCGGCCTCCCGGCCGTGGACCCGGCACGCCGCGGGCACCCTCTCCCCCGCCGCTCCCGCCGCCCCCGCGGACCTCACCCAGTGGCCGCCGGCCGGCGCCGAACCGCTGCCGGTCGAGGACCTGTACGAGCGGCTGCCCGCCGGGTACGGACCGGCGTTCCAGGGGGTCCGCGCGGCCTGGCGGCGCGGCGAGGAGGTGTTCAGCGAGGTCGTGCTGAGCGAAGAGGTCGCGGACCGGTCGGCCCGCTACGGGCTGCACCCCGCGCTGCTGGACGCCGCCCTGCACGCCATGGACCTCGGCGCCGTCCGGCACCGCGAGGAGTCCGCCGAGGGCCACCTGGCGTTCGCCTGGAGCGGGGTCTCGCTGCATGCCGCCGGCGCGACCGCCCTGCGGGTCCGGCTCTCCCCGGCCGGCCTGGACTCGGTCGCCCTGGAGGCCTCCGACGAGCACGGCGTGCCGGTGGTCTCGGTGGAGGGCCTGGCCGTCCGGCCGGTCTCCTCCGACCAGCTGCGCGCGGTCCACGCCGGGCCCGACGGCGACTCGCTGTTCCGCGTCGACTGGACGGACCTGCCCGGGGCCGCCCCGGTCACCGGCCGCTACGCCCTGGTCGGCGAGGACGCCCTCGGCCTGGCCGCCGGGCTCACCACGGCGGGCAGCACGGTGGACGCGTACGCCGACCTGGCCGCCCTCGCCGCCGCCGACGGCGCCGCCCCCGACACCGTCCTGCTGCCCCTCGCACCGGGCGCCGCACCGGAGTTGGTCCCCGCCGTGCGGGCGGCCACCCACGCGCTGCTGGACCTGCTCCAGCAGTGGCTCGCCGAGGAGCGCTTCGCCGAGAGCCGCCTGGTCGTGCTGACCCGGGGCGCGGTGGCCGGGGACGGCCCGGGCGACGGCCTGCCGGACCTGGTGACCGCCCCGCTCTGGGGCCTGGTCCGCTCGGCGCAGTCCGAGCACCCGGACCGGATCGTCCTGGTCGACCTGGACGCGCAGGACGCCTCCTACCGCGCCCTGCCCGCCGCCCTGGCCGGCGACGAGCCGCAACTGCTGCTGCACGACGGCTCGGTACGGGCCGCGCGGCTCACCCGGGTGCGGCCCGCCGAGCAGGGCGCCCCCGCGCTCGACCCGAACGGGACGGCCCTGGTCACCGGGGCCACCGGCGGCCTCGGCGTGCTCGCCGCCCGCCACCT
>NZ_LFVW01000321.1:0-2343 GCF_001182915.1 Kitasatospora sp. MY 5-36 | reverse complement strand
CGCCCTGCGCGAGTGGCGCGCCCGGGACCGTCCGCGCGGCGTGCTCGCCCAGCTGGTGAGCCGCTACCGCCACGCCGTCACCCGGCAGCTGCTGCGCGAGGCCGCCCTGCTGCGGGCCGAGGGCGTCCGGGTGCGGCTGCTCGCGCCGACCCTGGCGGACCTCGCGGTGATGGGCCCGAACATGATGGACCCGGCCCGCCGCGGCGCCGTCCTGGAGAGCGCCCTGCGCACCAGCCGGGAGGCGCTCCGGGCCTAGCGCGGCGCCGACGTGGGCCCGGCGCGGGCACCGTACGGGTCCGGCCGCGGGCGCCCGCCCCCGGACCAGGGGTGATCACGGGCGGCCCGGCGGCGCTTATTCTTGGGGCGCTGGAGACTGTGCTGCTGGACGAACCCCGCTGGACGAACCGGAGAGTGCCCCCGATGCGCGTGTACGTGCCCACCACCCTGGCCGGCCTGGCGGCGGCGCACGAGGGCGGCGCCCTGGACCAGTCCGCCGCGTACGCGGTGACGCCCGCGCTGCGCGAGTGGTACGTCAGCGACGACCTGGAGGAGCTGGAGTACGCGGCGCTGAACCGGGCCGCCCAGTCCTCGCTGCGGCTGCTGGCCGCCGACCCGGGGGCCCCGCGCCGCCGGGTGGTGGTGGCGCTGGACGTGGCGGACGGGTCGGTGCGGCCGTTCCCCGGCGACGAGTACCAGGACCAGGCCTCGCTCGGCCGGGTGGTGCTGGCCGGCCCGGTGCGGCTGGCCAAGGCGGCCGCGGTGCACGCCGACGTGTCCGACGACGAGGTGGTCACGGACGTCGCGGCGGCGGTGGCGGCGGTGGCCGCGGCCGACGCCGGCGACCAGGACGCCCAGTTCACCGTGGACGGCGCCGAGGACCACGACCTGCTCTGGTTCGCGACCCAGGAGATCCCCTCCCTGCTCGGGTGAGTTCCGCCCTACCGGCGTGTCACCCGGCCGGGTTACCGTTTCACCCCGTGCGCACTCACATCGTTTGGGACTGGAACGGCACGCTCTTCCACGACATGGAGGCCGTGCTCGGGGCGAGCAACGCCGCGTTCGCGACCATCGGCGTCGGGCCGATGACGCTCCAGGAGTACCGCGAGCAGTACGAGATCCCGATCCCCCGCTTCTACCAGCGCCTGCTCGGCCGGACGCCCTCCGCGGAGGAGTGGCTGAGGCTCGACGACGCGTTCCACGACCGCTACCGGGAGCTCAGTCCGTCCTGCGGGCTGACCGAGGGCGTGCGCGAGCTGTTGGACGGCTGGCGGGCGGCCGGGAACAGCCAGTCGCTGCTGTCGATGTACGAGCACGACAAGCTGGTGCCGCTGGTCGACACCTTCGGCCTGAGCAGCGGTTTCCTGCGGGTGGACGGCCGCAGCGGCCCGTCCGGCGGCCAGAAGGCGGAGCACCTGACCCGGCACCTGGCCGCGCTGGGCGAGCGGGTGGACCCGGCCCGTACGGTGCTGATCGGCGACGCCGCGGACGACGCCCTGGCGGCGCTGGGCGCGGGCGCCCACGCGGTGCTCTACACCGGCGGTTCGCACACCCGGGAGAAGCTGGAGCCGGTCGGCGTCCCGGTGGTGGACAGCCTGGCCGAGGCGGTCGAGCTGGCGGGCCGGATCACGGGCTGAACCCCGGGCCCGTCCGGAAGGGGCGGGACGGGATACCGGCGGACGTGGCGGGCGCCACGTCCGCCGTCCGCGTGTCTGAGCGGGCGGATCGCGCCCCGGCTGGTCAGGCTGGTGTCACACCCGACCAGCCCCAGGACGGAGCCCGCCATGCCCATCGACGCAGTCACCGAGGTGCCGGTCCCGGTCAACGAGCCGGTGCGGGCGTACGCGCCCGGCAGCCCGGAGCGGGACCGGCTGGTGCGGCGGCTGGACGACCTGGCGGCCGAGCAGGTCCCGCTGCCGATGACGATCGGCGGCGAGCAGCGCTTCGGCGGCGGCGAGCGGATCGAGGTGGTGCAGCCGCACCACCACGCCGCCAAGCTGGGCGTGCTCGGCAACGCCACCCGGGAGGACGCCCGGGCGGCGGTGGACGCGGCGCTGGCCGCCGGCCGGCAGTGGCGCTCGCTCTCCTTCGACGACCGCGCGGCGGTCTTCCTGCGCGCCGCCGACCTGTTGGCCGGGCCCTGGCGGGAGACGCTCAACGCGGCCACCATGCTCGGCCAGTCCAAGACCGCGCAGCAGGCGGAGATCGACTCGGCGTGCGAGCTGATCGACTTCTGGCGGTTCAACGTGGGGTTCGCCCGGCAGATCCTGGCGGATCAGCCGATCTCCTCGCCCGGCGTGTGGAACCGCACCGACCACCGCCCGCTGGAAGGTTTCGTCTACGCGG
>NZ_LFVW01000320.1:0-10744 GCF_001182915.1 Kitasatospora sp. MY 5-36 | reverse complement strand
AACTTCACCGCGATCGCCGGCAACCTGCCGACCGCCCCCGCGCTGATGGGCAACACCGTGGTCTGGAAGCCCGCGCCGACCCAGACCCTGGCCGCGTACCACCTGATGCGGCTGCTGGAGGCGGCCGGCCTGCCGCCCGGGGTGATCAACCTGGTGACCGGCGACGGCCTCCAGGTCTCCCCGGTGGTGCTCGCCGACCCGGCGTTCGCGGGGCTGCACTTCACCGGCTCCACCGCCACCTTCCGCTCCCTGTGGCAGACCGTCGGCGCCAACATCGGCGGCTACCGCACGTACCCGAGGATCGTCGGCGAGACCGGCGGCAAGGACTTCCTGCTGGCCCACCGCTCGGCCGACCCGGAGATCCTGAGGACCGCGCTGATCCGCGGCGCCTTCGAGTACCAGGGCCAGAAGTGCTCGGCGCTCTCCCGCGCCTACCTGCCGCGCAGCCTCTGGCAGCGGATCAAGGACGACTTCCTGGCCGAGGTGGACGCGCTCGCGGTGGGCGACGTGACCGACCTGTCCAACTTCATGGGCGCCCTGATCGACCGGCGCGCCTTCGAGAAGAACCGGGACGCCATCGATCGGGCGAAGGCCGATCCGACGATCGAACTGGCGGCCGGAGGACAGTACGACGACGCGATCGGCTGGTTCGTCCGGCCGACCGTGCTGGTCTCCTCCGACCACCGGGGCGAGATCTTCCGGACCGAGTACTTCGGCCCGATCCTCGCCGTCCACGTCTACGAGGACTCCCGCTGGGACGACGTGCTGCGCCGGGTCGACGCCGGCGCCCCGTACGGCCTGACCGGCTCGGTGATCGCGCAGGATCGTTACGCCATCGCGCAGGCGGTCGAGGAGCTGCGGTTCACCGCGGGGAACTTCTACATCAACGACAAGCCGACCGGCGCGGTGGTCGGCCAGCAGCCCTTCGGCGGCGGACGGGCCTCCGGCACCAACGACAAGGCGGGCGCCGCGCAGAACCTGCTGCGCTGGACCTCGGCCCGGTCGATCAAGGAGACCTTCGTCCCGCCGACCCACCACGGCCACCCGCACATGGGCTGAGAGTGAACACCGGGCTCCGGTTTGGACATGCTGTCCAGGACGGACCCGACTTCCTGCGGGTTTGCGCCGACCTGTCCCTGTCCACCTTCGATTGATCCGGTTAGGCTGGCTGGCGTCGTCGGGTGGCTGCAGGACGAACGGAACGTCCTACCCGCTGGGAGGGCGTTTCATGCGTGCCATGAGCCCCTTTCAGTCGGATGGTGCGGCAGGATTGCGGTGACCCGTCGGTGTACATCCACACACCACCGAGTCACGCAACGGCGCGCGACAGGAGCCAAGAAGTCATGCAGACCAAGCTGGACGCAGCCAAGGCCGAACTGCTCAAGAAGGCAGCCGCAGCCGCTGAGAACAGCCAGGTGGGGGGAGCGGCGCCGGGGGAGGGTCTGAGCAACGGCGCTCTGACCGCGTACCTGCACCACTACTACCTCCACACCGCGCCCGACGACCTGGTCGACAGAGACCCGGTCGACGTGTACGGCGCGGCCGCCTCCCACTACCGCCTGGGCCTCAAGCGCCCGCAGGGCACCGCCGAGGTGCGGGTCCACACCCCCTCGGTCGAGGAGAACGGCTGGTCCTGCGGCCACACCGTGGTCGAGGTCGTCACGGACGACATGCCCTTCCTGGTCGACTCCGTCACCAACGAGCTGTCCCGCCAGGACCGCGCGATCCACGTCGTGATCCACCCCCAGCTGGTCGTCCGCCGCGACATCACCGGCAAGCTGCTGGAGATCCTGGACGTCGACGCCTGCTCCCGCAGCCAGGCCGCCGGCACCGAGTGGCCCGCCGACGCGACCGTCGAGTCGTGGATGCACATCGAGGTCGACCGCGAGACCGACCGCGAGGACCTGCGCGCCATCGAGGCCGACCTGCGCCGCGTGCTCGGCGACGTCCGCGAGGTCGTCGAGGACTGGGGCAAGATGCGCGAGAGCGCGCTGCGCCTGGCCGACGAGCTGGCCGAGGAGCCCCCGGCCGGCCTGCCCGAGCAGGAGGTCGGCGAGGCCTGGGAGCTGATGCGCTGGCTCGCCGACGACCACTTCACCTTCCTCGGCTACCGCGAGTACGACCTGGTCGAGCACGAGGGCGAGGAGGTCCTCAAGGCCGTCGCCGGGACCGGCCTCGGCATCCTGCGCTCCGACCCGCACAGCCACGACGACGCCCACCACGCCGTCAGCGAGGCCTTCGGCCGGCTCTCCGCGCCGGTGCGCGCCAAGGCCCACGAGAAGAAGCTGCTCGTCCTGACCAAGGCCAACAGCCGGTCCACCGTGCACCGCCCGGCCTACCTGGACTACGTCGGCGTGAAGAAGTTCAACGCCGCCGGCGAGCCGGTCGGCGAGCGCCGCTTCCTCGGCCTGTTCTCCTCCGCCGCCTACACCGAGTCGGTCACCCGCATCCCGGTCGTGCGCCGCAAGGTCCAGGAGGTGCTGGAGGACTCCGGCTTCTCCAGCGAGAGCCACGACGGCCGCGACCTGCTCCAGATCATGGAGACCTTCCCGCGGGACGAGATCTTCCAGACCCCGGCCTCCGAGCTGCTCTCCATCGCGACGAGCGTGCTCTACCTCCAGGAGCGCCGCAAGCTGCGGCTGTTCCTGCGCCAGGACGAGTACGGGCGCTACTTCTCGGCGTTCATCTACCTGCCGCGCGACCGCTACACCACGCGCATCCGGCTGCTGATCACCGACATCCTCAAGGAGGAGCTGAACGGCGCCACCATCGACTACACGGTGTACGCCACCGAGTCGGTGCTGACCCGTCTGCACTTCGTGGTCCGGGTCGCCCCGGGCACCGCGCTGCCGCACCTCAGCGACACGGACATCGAGCGGATCGAGAACCGGCTGGCCGAGGCCGCCCGGTTCTGGATGGACGGCTTCCACGACCAGCTGCACACCGAGCTGGGCGAGGAGCGGGCCGCCGAGCTCGGCCACAAGTACGCCAACGCCTTCCCCGACGGCTACCGCGCCGACTTCCCGCCGCGCACCGCCGTCGCCGACATCAAGCAGATCGAGTCGCTGCACGGCGAGGGCGACTTCCGCCTGAACCTGTACCAGCCGGTCGGCGCCGGCGACGACGAGCGCCGCTTCAAGATCTACCGGGTCGGCGGCCCGATCTCGCTGACCGAGGTCCTGCCGGTGCTCCAGCGCCTGGGCGTCGAGGTGCTGGACGAGCACCCGTACGCGCTGCGCCGCTCCGACGGCAGCACCGCGTGGGTCTACGACTTCGGCCTGAAGCTGCGCGAGGCCACCGAGCTCACCGACGAGGCCCGCGAGCGCTTCCAGGAGACCTTCGCCGCCACCTGGACGGGCAAGGCCGAGAACGACGGCTTCAACGAGCTGGTGCTGACCGCCGGGCTGACCTGGCGCCAGGCGATGATGCTGCGCGCGTACGCCAAGTACCTGCGCCAGGCGGGCTCCACGTTCTCCCAGGACTACATGGAGGACGCGCTCCGCAACAACACCCACTCCACCCGGCTGCTGGTCAACCTGTTCGAGGCCCGGCTGAGCCCGAGCCACCGCGCGGGCGCCCTGGAGCTGACCGAGGGCATCCTGGAGGAGCTGTCCGGCGCCCTCGACGAGGTCGTCTCGCTGGACGAGGACCGCATCCTGCGCTCCTTCCTGAACCTCATCAAGGCCACCCTGCGGACGAACTTCTTCCAGCACGCCGCCTCCGGCGAGTGGCACTCCTACGTGTCGATGAAGTTCGACCCGAAGGCCATCCCGGACCTGCCGGCCCCGCGCCCGGCGTTCGAGATCTGGGTCTACTCGCCGCAGGTCGAGGGCGTCCACCTGCGCTTCGGCAAGGTCGCCCGCGGCGGTCTGCGCTGGTCCGACCGGCGCGAGGACTTCCGCACCGAGATCCTGGGCCTGGTCAAGGCGCAGATGGTCAAGAACACCGTCATCGTCCCGGTCGGCGCCAAGGGCGGCTTCGTCGCCAAGCAGCTGCCGGACCCGGCGGTCGACCGCGACGCCTGGCTGGCCGAGGGCGTCTCCTCGTACAAGACCTTCATCTCGGCGCTGCTCGACATCACCGACAACCTGGTCGGCGGCGAGGTCGTGCACCCGGCCGACGTGGTCCGCCACGACGAGGACGACACCTACCTGGTCGTCGCCGCCGACAAGGGCACCGCGACCTTCTCGGACATCGCCAACGGCGTCGCCGAGTCCTACGGCTTCTGGCTGGGCGACGCGTTCGCCTCCGGCGGCTCGGCCGGCTACGACCACAAGGGCATGGGCATCACCGCCCGCGGTGCCTGGGAGTCGGTCAAGCGCAACTTCCGCGAGCTCGGCGTCGACACCCAGACCGAGGACTTCACCGTCATCGGCATCGGCGACATGTCCGGCGACGTCTTCGGCAACGGCATGCTGCTCAGCGAGCACATCCGCCTGGTCGCCGCCTTCGACCACCGCCACATCTTCCTGGACCCGAACCCGGAGGCGGCCTCCTCGTACGCCGAGCGCCGCCGCCTGTTCGAGCTGCCGCGCAGCTCCTGGGACGACTACGACCGGTCGCTGATCTCGGCCGGCGGCGGGGTCTTCCCGCGCAGCGCCAAGTCGATCCAGCTGACCCCGCAGGTCCGCGCCGCCCTCGGCGTGTCGGCGACCAAGCTGACCCCGGCCGAGCTGATGCGGGCCGTCCTCCAGGCCCCGGTCGACCTGTTCTGGAACGGCGGCATCGGCACCTACGTCAAGGCCTCCACCGAGACCAACGCCGAGGTGGGCGACAAGTCCAACGACGCCATCCGGGTCAACGGCGAGCAGGTCCGGGCCCGGGTCATCGGCGAGGGCGGCAACCTCGGCTGCACCCAGCTCGGCCGCATCGAGTACGCGGCCACCGGCGGCCCGGAGGGCACCGGCGGCTGGATCGACACCGACGCGATCGACAACTCGGCCGGTGTGGACACCTCGGACCACGAGGTCAACATCAAGATCCTGCTCAACCAGGTGGTCGCCGAGGGCGACATGACGGTCAAGCAGCGCAACGTCCTGCTGGCCGAGATGACCGACGAGGTCGGCCACCTGGTGCTGCGCAACAACTACGCGCAGAACGTGGTGCTGGCCAACGCCGTCGCCCAGGCGCACAGCATGGTCAACGTGCACGCCCGGATGATCAGCCGCTTCGAGTCGGCCGGCCAGCTGGACCGCGGGCTGGAGTTCCTGCCCGCCGAGCGCCAGATCCGTGAGCGCCAGCAGAACGGCCGCGGCCTCTCGCAGCCCGAGATGTCCGTCCTGCTCGCCTACACCAAGATCATCCTGGCCGAGGAGCTGCTGGCCACCGAGCTGCCGGACGACCCGTTCTTCCGCACCTCGCTGCACGAGTACTTCCCGACCGCGCTGCGGGCGAGGTTCGCCGAGGCGATCGACAACCACGCGCTGCGCCGCGAGATCATCACCACGCTGATCGTCAACGACACGATCAACCGCGGTGGCTGCACCTTCGCCTTCCGCCTGAAGGAGGAGACCGGCGCGACCTACGAGGAGATCGCCCGGACGCACACCGCCGCGCGGGCCGTCTTCGACCTGGAGCCGATCTGGGCCGAGATCGAGGACCTGGACAACAAGGTCCCGGCCCGGGTGCAGACCAAGATGCGGCTGCACTCGCGGCGCCTGGTCGAGCGCGCCACCCGGTGGATGCTCAACAACCGCCGCCAGCCGCTCGACATCGCCGGCACCATCGAGTTCTTCCACGACCGGGTCAACCAGGTCTGGGCGTCGCTGCCCAAGCCGCTCCGCGGCGAGGACCTGACCTGGTTCGAGTCGATCTACGGCGAGCTCGCCGCGGCCGGGGTGCCGGAGGAGCTGGCCACCCGGATCGCCGGCCTCTCCTCGGTCTTCCCGACCCTGGACGTCGCCGAGGTCGCGGACCGCTCCGGCAAGGACGTCGCCGAGGTCGCCGACCTCTACTACGACCTGGGCGACCGGCTCCAGATCTCGCACCTGCTCGACCGCATCATCGAGCTGCCCCGCACCGACCGCTGGTCGTCGATGGCCCGGGCCGCGATCCGCGAGGACCTCTTCGCGGCGCACGCGGCGCTGACCGCCGACATCCTGGCCTGCGGCCCCGAGGGCGCCACCCCGGAGGAGCGGTACACCGCCTGGGCCGAGCTCAACGCGACCCTGCTGAACCGCGCCAAGAGCACCCTCGACGACATAAGGGGTTCGGACAACTACGAGCTGTCCAGCCTCTCGGTCGCGATGCGCGTCATCCGCACCCTGCTGCGCACCGGTTCGATGCGCTGACGGACGGCTGTACCGGAGGGGCCCGCGTCCACGGACGCGGGCCCCTTCCGCATGTCCGGCCGCCCGCCCGGAGGGCCGTCCGACGGCCCTCCGGAGAAGTCGCGCCGAGGGTCGTCCGGAGGTCCGTCCTGAGGTCCGTCAATTCCGGAGCGTGACAGCGGAATCACGCTGCGCGCGAATCGAAGTGTGGTCGGGATGTGTCCCTATGGTTAACGCGGCGTCACGAATGCCGCCATTTCTTGTCAGAGTTCCCAGCAAGTCGTGGAATTTCGCCCCAACTGCCCTTTTTGCTATCTGTTCTGACATGGCATGAGGTGCAGTAGGCTGACTCCGCGATAGGCGTCGCCGCAGGTCTCGTACCGGAACGCACTTCGATGTGGTGTGACATCGGGTGCCTTTCGGAGAGGTTCAGGCCGCCAGTCCCATTCGCGTTCCGGGGCCCGGACCGGCCCCACGCGATGCCACCTGAAGAGAGTTTCATGACGTCATTTGTGCAGGAACCCTTTTTCTGGGTCTTCATCGTGGTGATGCTCGTATCCGTCGGAGCGGCCCTCCAGGCCCGCCGGACGAACCTCGCCCTGCGACGGCGCAACGCCTCGCTGGAGGAGGAGAGCGCCCTGGCACAGCGGCAGCGCGAGGAACTCGCCGTGCTGCACGACCGCCTGCAGGGCCAGCACGCCTCCGAGCTGACGGCCGTCCGCCGGGACGCCGAGGAGGACACCAAGGCCGTCCTCAAGGCGGCGATGCGGACGCTGCAGGGCTTGGCCGACGAGCAGCAGATCGTCATCGACAAGGTGCAGCGGAAGTACGGCGACAGCCCGCAGATCCTCGCCGACCTGATGACGATCGACCACACCAACAGCCAGTTCGGCCGGCGTGCCCAGGGCATCGCGGTGCTCTGCGGCGGCTGGCTGGGCCGCCGTGAGAGCGTCGCCTCGGTCTTCGACGTGGTCCGCAGCGCCCAGGGCCGGATCCGGCACTTCGACCGGGTGCGGATCCACTCCCGGGTCAGCGTCTCGCTCGCCAGCAAGGTCGTCGAGCCGGTCGCCGTCGTGCTGTCCGAGCTGCTCGCCAACGCGACCAACTACTCCGCCCCGGACACCCCGGTGGAGGTCAGCGTCCAGGCCGTCCCCACCGGCGTCTGCCTGATCATCGACGACGCCGGCCTCGGCATGGGCCAGGAGGAGAAGGACCGCGCGTCGCTGCTCCTGAACCCTGGCGCGCCGATCAGCCTCACCAGCCTGGGCAACCCCCCGAAGTTCGGCTTCGCCGTCTCCGGCATGCTGGCCGCCCGCTACGGCTTCCGGGTCTCCGTCGACTCCGTCTCCCCGTACGGGGGCGTGCGGGCCGTGGTGCTGCTGCCGGCCGAGCTGCTGAGCAGCGAGGTCGCGGCCCCGCCCGTCGCCGAGCACACCGACTACCCCGACTACCAGGCCGCGCCGGTGGAGCAGCCCGCGCAGGCCTGGGCGCCGGGTGCCGGCCAGCGGCTCGTGTCGCTGTCCGAGCCGACGGCGCCCCTGGCCCCGGTGCCGACGCCGTACGCGGCGACGGCGGGACCGGAGACGACCGCGGACGGACTGCTGCCCCGGCGCCGCCGCCAGCGTCCCGTGTCGGTCGTCCCCACCCCGCAGGAGCCCGGTCCCGGTCGGGCCGAGGATCCGCGGGGCACCGGCCAGTACACGCCGTCCCGCCTCGGCGCGTTCCAGCGCGGCACGCTGTCCGGGCGCAACACCATGACCACGGAAGGAACCGAGATCCAGTGAGCCGCGATCTTTCCTGGGTGCTCAACGACGTACTCCAGGTACCGGGCGCCCGGCACGCTATCCTCGTCTCCGCCGACGGCCTCCTGCTCGAACGGTCCAGCGAGATCGGCCGTGACGAGGCGGAGACCAACGCCGCCGCGATGAGCTCGATGCAGTCGCTGAGCCGCGCGGTCGCCCCGTTCGTCGGCGGAGGCGCCGGGGTCTGGCGCCAGACCCTCCTGGAGTACGACCACGGCTGGATCTTCCTGATCGCGGCCGGCAGCGGCGCGTACCTGGCCGCCTCCACCGCCCCCGACGTCGACATGGAGGCGATGTCCTTCCGGATGCAGCAGCAGGTGGGCGCGCTCGGACGGGCGATGTCGGCGGCGCCGCGCCAGAGCACGCTCAGCGGCTCATGACGACCGGCGGCGAGGAACAGCGGGTCTCCGGCGGCTTCATCCGCTCCTACGTCATCACCGGCGGGCGCGCGTTACCGAGTGCGGACGACCTGTCTCTGATCACCCTGGTCACCATCGCGCCCGAGCAGGACCTCCCCGCGCTGCCGAGCCCGGAGACCCGGGCGATCTGGGAGCTGTGCTCCGGCGGCTACCTCTCGGTGGCCGAGGTCGCGGCCAGGCTGGAGCTGCCGGTGGGGGTCGTGAGGCTGCTGCTGACGGACCTGATCCGTGAGGGGCGGCTGCTGCGGCGGTCGGCCCCGCCCCCGGCCCAGGCCCCGGACCCGAGACTTCTAGAGAAGGTACTGCATGGACTTCAACGCCGGTTCGCCTGAGGACATCTACGTCCCGGGCGCGGTGACGACCGCTGTCAAGATCCTGGTCGTGGGGCACTTCGCGGTCGGCAAGACGACGCTCATCGGGGCCCTGTCGGAGATCGCCCCGCTGAGCACCGAGGAGAGCATGACGCAGGCGTCCGTCCGCGTCGACGACCTCCGCGGGGCGCCGGACAAGAAGACCACGACCGTCGCCCTGGACTTCGGCCGGCTGACGCTCGGCGACGACCTGGTGCTGTACCTGTTCGGTACGCCGGGCCAGCAGCGGTTCATGCAGCTCTGGGAGGACATGGCGCGGGGGGCGCTGGGGGCGCTGCTGCTGGCCGACCCGACCCGCCTCGCGGACACCTTCCCCGTCATCGACCTG
The DNA here is from genome assembly GCF_001182915.1 of Kitasatospora sp. MY 5-36. Lineage (NCBI taxonomy): Bacteria > Bacillati > Actinomycetota > Actinomycetes > Kitasatosporales > Streptomycetaceae > Kitasatospora > Kitasatospora sp. MY 5-36. Next base: position 1,555 of record NZ_LFVW01000320.1, on the reverse strand, counting down.
ATCGAGCAGTACGGCCTGGAGTACGCGGTCGCGGTCAACAGCTTCGACCGGGAGAGCGGGTACACCGAGGACCAGCTGCGCGAGGCGCTCGACCTGCTGCCGCACACGCCGGTGGTGTTCTGCGACGCGCGGGACCAGCGCTCCTCGGCCAACGCCCTGCTGACGCTCGTCCGGCACCTGCTCGACCGCGCCTCCTGACCTCCCCACGGCTCCTCCCTCCCCCACGCCTTCCTCCCCTCACGTCTCCCGGGTCCGCACCCGCCCGGGGCCTCCTCCAAGGAACGACCCATGGAATCTCTGCAGCGACCCGTACCGCAGTCGCCTCCGCCGGGCTGCCCGATGCACGCCGGCGTGAGCACGCCGCTCTACGGGGAGATGTTCTCGGCCGACCCCGGCGCGGTCTACGACAAGCTGCGCGCCAACGGCCCGGCCGCGCCGGTGGAGTTGGCGCCGGGGGTGGACGCCACCCTGGTCACCTCGCACGAGGCCGCGCTGCGGGTGCTGCAGAACCCGGGCATGTTCGCCCGGGACTCGCGGCGCTGGGCGGCGCTGAACGAGGGCCGGGTGCCGATGGACAGCCCCGTCCTGCCGATGATGTTCTACCGGCCCAACTGCCTCTTCACGGACGGCGCCGAGCACCTGCGGCTGCGCAAGGCCGTCACCGAGAGCCTGGACCGGCTCAACGACAACCGGCTCAACCGGCACGTCGAGCGGATCGCCGGTTACCTGATCGACCAGTTCAGCGCGCTGGGCCGGGCCGACCTGCTCAACGACTACGCCAAGCTGCTGCCGCTGCTGCTGTTCAACCAGCTGTTCGGCTGCCCGGCCGACATCGGCGACCGGCTGACCCGCAGCATGTCCGCGCTCTTCGACGGCCTCGACGTGATCCAGGCCAACGAGGAGCTGACCTCCTGCCTGATGGACCTGGTCGCGCTGAAGCGCCGCCAGCCGGGCGACGACATCACCTCCTGGCTCATCCAGCACCCGGCCGGGCTGCGGGACGAGGAGCTCAAGGACCAGCTGGTCATGCTGATGGGCGCCGGTGTCGAGCCCGAGCGCAACCTCATCGGCAACGCGCTGCTCCTGCTGCTGTCCGGCGAGGGCGGTGCCGGACTGCGCATCGAGGACGCCCTCGACGACGTGCTGTGGAACAACCCGCCGATCGCCAACTACGCGACGCACTACCCGATGCAGGACCTCAACCTGGGCGGCGTCCCGATGGACGCCGGCAGCCCGGTGGTGATCAGCTTCGCCGCCGCCAACAGCGACCCGGTGCTGACCGACGCCCGACTGACCCTCAGCAAGGGGGCCCACCTGGCCTGGGGCGCCGGCCCGCACGCCTGCCCGGCCAAGTCCCCGGCCCAGCTGATCGCCCTGAGCGCGATCGAGTGCCTGCTCAACGCGCTCCCGGACGTCACGCTCGCGGTGCCCGCGGAGAGCGTCGAGTGGCGGCCGGGCCCGTTCCAGCGCGGCCTGGTCTCGCTGCCGGTGCGGTTCAGCCCGGTGGCCGCCCGCACCGCGGGGCCGGCCGTGGGCGCGGACACCGCCCCCGCCC
>NZ_LFVW01000319.1:0-11302 GCF_001182915.1 Kitasatospora sp. MY 5-36 | reverse complement strand
GTGCGGCCGGGGGCACGCCGAGCCGGGCGGCGACCAGCCGCCGGACGGCGCCGCGCACCACGGTGAAGCGCTCGCCCGGCCCGGGCTCCATCCGCGCCGCCCGGGCGCGTTCGTCCGGGTCGAGCAACGGCCACAACTCGGCGGCCGGTACGGCTGGTTGACGCGTATCGATCAGCCAGAGGTCGATCGCCGTCACGGCAGGGCCAGCGTGCTGAGCACGCCGAGCCGGCGGTCGTACCCGGCCAGCAGCGCGGGCCGGCCGTCCGCCCGCCAGCGCGGGAGGTGGTCGGCCAGCTCCGCCCAGAGTCCGGTGAACGGCTGGGCCGGCGGGGGCTCCCCGGCGCCGAAGCCGGGGCCGAGCAGGAGCGCCGCCTCCGGCCCGAGCTTCTCGGCCTCGGCCCGGACCGCCTCCGCCGGGGAGGCCTCGCCCCGGGTCTGCCGGACGGCCAGGCCCTCGCCGGGGGCCTCCTCGCAGACCAGCACCACCACCGCGTGCCGCTCCGGCAACGGCACCGGCCCGGACGGTTCGTAGTGCAGCGCGCTCTGTTCGGCGAGCACCACCACGGCCCGGCGGCAGGTGCCGGTGCGCTGGTGGGCGGCGGCCAGCCGCAGCGCGGTGAAGGCCGCCGCGCCGCCCTGGTCGCAGACCGCGAAGGAGAGCGGGCTCCCCGGGACGGACCGGCTGAGCGCCAGCGAGGACGGCGCGCCGGGCCGGACGTCCGGGGTGTCGAAGGCCAGGATCAGCAGGTCCGCCGGCTCGTCCTCGGCCAGCGCCTCGCGCAGCGGTCCGGCGGCCAGCTCCTCGTAGGAGTGGCCGACGCCCTCGCCGAGCAGGTCCTCGCGCAGCGGCAGGCCGTAGGGGCGGACGAGGTCGGAGACGAAGACCCGCAGGTCCGGGTGGAGCGAGGTCTCCGAGCGGCCGGCGGAGCGGCGGGCGAGCACCCGGGTGATCCGCAGGCCGGTGGGACCGGGGGCCACCCGGTCAGTCCTCGGGGATGACGTGCCCGGCGACGTAGTCGGCCAGCCTGGTGACCGACCGCAGGTCGTCCTCGGTGATCTGCTCGACGTCCACCTGGATGTCGAGCGACTCCTCCAGCTCCAGGATCAGCTCGATGGTGCCGGCCGAGGTGAGGCCGAGGTCGTCGAAGAGGCAGGCGTCCTGCGGGATCTCGGGCAGTTCGCGCTTGAGGACGCGCGGCAGGAGCTCGCCGATGCCGTGCAGGATGCGCTCGCGCAGTTCGGGGTCGGTGGTCTGGACCGCGGCTTCTGACATGGGTGTCCCGTCCCGTCGTACGTGGGATGTGTGCTCCGGGGCTTGCAGGCGCCCCGGGGCTCTGGGGTGGTGTGGGAAATGCGGTGTGGGAAATGCGGCGTCGCTGTGCGGACGACGGCCACCGGAGGAGTCGGCGGGCCGTCAGTACCGCATGGCCATCGCGGAGAACGTGGCTCCGACACCGGCGGCGGCGATCAGGTAGTGGTCGCCGCGGCGGAGCAGCCCCCGCGTGGTGGCGGTGTGGAGATTGATGAGGCTGTCTGAGGCGAAACTGTGCCCGACCGACCGCACGTTGTCCAGCACGACTTTCTCGACCGGATAGCCGATCCGGCGCGCGATCATCCGCCAGGACGCCTGGTTGACGTTGTGCGGCAGGATCGCGGCCAGGTCGGAGAGGTCCAGACCGGCCTGGTCCAGGGCGGCCTCGATCGCCTCCACCATCACGTTCGGGTACTCGCGCTGGTAGCGGGCGAGCAGGTCCGGGTCCTCGGCCAGCCGGCCGTCGAACTCCGGGCGCTGGCGCACCGCGAAGGAGAGCATCCGGTGGCGCTCGCCGTCGGCGCTGACCAGGCAGGCGGCCGCGCCCTCGGCGAAGATGCCGGTCTCGGGCACCACCTGGGCGTCCCTGGTAAAGGTCTTCTCGCCGGTCAGCACCAGGGCGAGCGCCGCCGGGTCGGGTTCGGCCGCGAGCAGCCGGCCGGCCAGGTCGATGGCCAGCAGGCCCACCGCGCAGGCGTGGTGGGTCACCGTGAAGGCGTCGGCGTGCGCCAGGCCACGGGTTTCGAGCAGGTCGTGCAGCGGGTTGAGCGGATGGGGCACCGCCACCGGCATGCTGCGGGCATGGATCACGAAGCGGACGTCGCGTTCGCGTCCGCGCAGCTCCGGCAGGTTGTCCAGGGCGGCTTCGAGCAGGTCGGGCAGCGTCCCGGTCGGATCCAGACGTAGCTGGTCCAGGCCGTGGAAGCGGCGGAAGAGACGGAGTTGACGTGGGGTCAGGCCGATGCGCTCGCCCACCGCCTCGATGGGAACGGCGTGTGGGGGGAGGTGGACGGCCACTGCCTCCAGTGCGGTCACCCGGGCTAGTATTCCGACGCCCGCCGGGTCGCACAAGTGATCCCGGGCCCCTCCACCGTCGCCGTCGCTCCCCGGAAGCCGCCAACTGCGCTCCGGTGCGGCCGCGTTCACCCCCGTGCCGTCGAGCAGGTGGGAGATCTCTCATGCCGAACCCTGAACCCCTCCACCCCGACGCCCCGTTGGGCCCGGAGCTGGTGGCCCTGCTGGTCGAGGCGGCCGGCGCGCCGCCCGACTGGGCGCGCCACGTCACCCCGGACGCCCGACTGGACGGCGACCTGCTGCTGGACGAGGACGAACTCGCCGATCTGTCGCTACGGCTGCGCGAGCGCTTCGGTCCGCGGGCCGACCTGGCCGCGCTGCGCGCCGGGCTGGACCTGGTCGCCCTGGAGGCCCTGACCGTCGCCGACCTGCGGCGACTGCTCCCCGAGGAGGACGCGCGATGACCCGGTTCCTGCTGGTGATGCCGCCGTTGACCGGCCACGTCAACCCGGCCGCGGGCATCGCCGCCGAGCTGACCGCACGCGGCCACCAGGTCGCCTGGACCGGCACCGAGTCCGTGCTGCGCCCACTGCTCGGCCCGCACGCCGAGGTGCTCGGCACCGGCACCCGGGCGTTCCGGGCCCAGGGCGGGCACGGACTGGCCGCGCTGCGCACGCTCTGGGAGGGCTTCATCGTCCCGTACGCGCGGTTCACCGCGAAGCCGCTGGACGCGATCGTGCGGGAGTGGCGGCCGGACGTCCTGCTGGTCGACCAGCACACCCCGGCGGGCGCGCTGGTCGCGCACCGGCACGGGCTGCCGTGGGCGTCCTTCGCGCCGGGGGCGATGGAACTGGGCCACCCCTACCGGGCGTTGCCGCAGGTCGAGGCCTGGATGGCCGGGCTGCTGCGCGGGCTGTGGGAGCGTGCCGCGCTGCCTCCGGAGGAGTACCTGGACCCGCGCTTCTCCCCCGCCCTGGTGCTGGCGACCACCGGTCCGGCGCTGACCGGTTCGGCCCCGCCGCCGGAGCACGCGCTGGTCGGGCCGGTGCTGTCGGTACGGCCGCACGACCCGGACTTCCCGTGGGAGCGGCTGCTGCCCGGCCGGCGGCGGGTGCTGGTCACCATGGGCACGCTGGCCGGCGAGCTGGGCGCGGACTTCCTGGCCCGGTCCGTCCGGGCGCTGGAGCTGTGCGGCGACGACGTGCAGCCGGTGTTCGCCGCGCCGCGCGGGCTGCTGCCCGAACTCCCGCCCCGGGCCGTGGCGGTGGACCGGGCGCCGGTGCTGGAGCTGATGGCGCGCGGCGAGCTGGACGCGGTGCTCTGCCACGGCGGGATGAACACCGTGGGCGAGGCGCTGGCGCACGGCCTGCCGCTGGTCACCGCACCGATCCGGCACGACCAGCCGGTCGTGGCCGGCCAGGTGGCGGCGGCCGGCGCGGGGCTGCGGGTGCCGTTCGCGCGCGTCGCGCCGGAACGGCTGGCGGGCGCGCTGCGGGCCGTACTCGACTCCACGGAGTACCGGCGGCGGGCGGTTCAGGTCGGCGCGGAACTGCTGGCCGGGGGCGGTGCGGTGGTCGCGGCGGACCGGCTGGAGGCGCTCGGCCGAACGGGCCCGGGCCGGCGCCCTGTAGCAGACCGGGAGACCGCACGTCCATTGGTCTAGGCCATTGTTTCCTGGGCGGGGTTCGCCCTAGGGTGTCGCAGCGGCACCACCCTCCGCAGGTGCCGGGCCCCGCCTTCCCAGGTGCCGTGGCAGCCCATCCCCGCACGGGAGTTCCCGTTGATCGAGACCACGGGACTGCGCAAGTCCTACCGCAAGAAGACCTCCCGCCGCGGCGGCGACGACACCACCGTCGACGCCGTCCGCGGCATCGACCTGTCGGTCGCCGCCGGCGAGATCTACGGCTTCCTCGGCCCCAACGGCGCCGGGAAGACCACCACCCTGCGCATGCTGGCCACCCTGATCCGCCCCGACGGCGGACAGGCCGTCATCGCCGGGGCCGACCTGTTCACCGACCCCGCCGGGGTCCGCCGCCGGATCGGCTACGTCGCCCAGGGCGGCGGCACCACCGACAACGTCAGCGCCCGCGAGGAACTGGTGCTCCAGGCCCGGATGTACGGCGCGGCCAAGGCGCAGGCCGGCCAGGCCGCCGCGGACGCGCTCAAGGCCTTCGACCTGACCGGGTTCGGCGACCGCCCGTGTGCCACCTACTCCGGCGGCCAGCGCCGCCGGGTGGACATCGCGCTCGGGGTGATCCACCAGCCGCGGGTGCTGTTCCTGGACGAGCCCACGGTCGGGCTGGACCCGGCCAGCCGGGCGTACGTCTGGGAGGAGATCCGCCGGCTGCGCACCGAGGGCATGACGGTGGTCGTCACCACCCACTACCTGGACGAGGCCGACGCGCTCTGCGACCGGGTCGCCATCGTCGACCACGGCCAGGTGGTGGCCGAGGGCACCCCCGAGGCGCTCAAGCGCGAGATCTCCGGCGACGTCGTCCTGGTCGGGCTGGACGCCGCGGAGGCCGCCTTCGAGCGCGCGGCCGCGGTGCTGCGCCCGCAGCCGTACCTGCACCGGCTGGAGCAGAACGGCGACGAGGGGCTGCGGCTGTACCTGGAGGACGGCGCCGCCGCCATCCCCCAGCTGCTGCGCGCGCTGGACGCGGCGGGCCTGACGCCCGGTACCGTGCAGCTCCAACGGCCCAGCCTGGACGACGTGTTCCTGGCCCGCACCGGGCGCTCGTTGCAGCAGTCCTGACCCCGCACCGGGCGCCCGCCGCAGCAGTCCTGACCCGCAGCGGCCGCCCGCCGCGGCAGACCCGCCCCCGCACCACCCGGACCCGCACCACCCGGACCCGCACACCTCCCTGGGGAGACCGTGAAGCTCGCCCGCGACACCTGGCTGATCTTCCAGCGCCAGCTGCTGCTCATGATCCGCACCCCGATCTGGATCGCCGTCGGCATCATCCAACCCGTGTTCTACCTCCTGCTGTTCGCCCCGCTGCTGAAGAAGGTGCTCGCCTCGGAAGGCGCGCGCAGCTACGCCGACGTCTACCAGGTGTACGTACCGGGCCTGTTGGCGGTGCTGTGCATCTTCGGCGGGCTGTACACCGGCTTCAGCCTGCTCGGCGAGCTCAGGTCCGGCATCATCGAGCGCTCGCGGGTGACCCCGGTGAGCCGGCTGGCGCTGCTGCTCGGGCGGGCGATGCGGGAGATGGTGGCGCTGCTGGTGCAGGCCGTCCTGATCACCCTGATCGCGCTGCCGTTCGGGCTGCGGGTGAGCCCGCTGAACCTGCTGCTCGCCTACCTGCTGCTGGGCCTGCTGGCGCTGATGACCTCGGCGATCTCCTTCGGCATCGCGCTGATGGTGCCGACCGACGCGGCGATGTCGCCGGTGGTCAATACCATCGCGCAGCCGATCGCGCTGCTGTCCGGGGTGCTGCTGCCGCTCACCCTGGCGCCGGAGTGGCAGCAGCAGGCGGCCAGGTGGAACCCCTTCTACTGGGCGGTGGAGGGCATGCGCGCGCTGTTCTCCGGGCACGCCGGGGACGACGTGGTCTGGCAGGGGCTGCTGGTGGTCACGGTGATGACCGTCCTGGCGGTGTACTGGTCGGCCCGGCTGTTCTCCACCCGGGTGCGCTGACGGACGGCACGGAGGGGCCCGGCTCGCGATGAGCCGGGCCCCTCCGTCGTCCCCGTAGCGGACTCAGGCGGTCAGGAAGGCCGCCAGCTTCGCCACGCCGTCGATGATCTGCGCCTGCGTCAGCGAGCTGACGGACAGCCGCAGCCGGTGCTCGCCGCCGCCCGCCGGGTAGAACGGCGCCATCGGCGTCCAGAGCACCCCGTGGTCGCGCGCGCAGCGCTCCATGGCCGCCTCGTCGGCGACGAACGGCACCGTCAGCACGGCGAAGAAGCCACCGTCCGGCCGGGTCCAGGAGATGCCCAGCCGGCGCCGCACGGAGGCCGGGAAGTGCCGGTCCAGCTCCCGCAGCAGGGTGTCCATGCCCGCCGCGTAGTGGGCCGTGGCAGGGGCGTTGGCGGCCCGCAGGCGGCAGTCGTGGGTCAGCAGCATGCCGCCGATGACGGCCTGGCTGAGCGCGGGCGTGTTGACCGTCGTCATGCTCTTCAGCTTGGCCAGCTCGTCCGCGAGCAGGCTGCGCCGCCCGTCGGGGCCGGCCACCTCCTGGTCGGCGACCACGTAGCCGAGGCGGGCCCCGGGGAAGCAGGTCTTGGCGAACGAGCCCAGGTAGACGACCTGGCGGCGGCGGTCCAGCGCCTTGAGGGTGGGCCGCTGCCCCGGGGTGCGGGAGAAGAAGCCGTACGGGTTGTCCTCGACGACGAGCACGCCCTCCTCGGCCGCGGCCTCCAGCAGCCCGGTGCGGGCCGCGACCGGCATGCTGGTGCCGGAGGGGTTGGCGAAGTCCGGGACGACGTAGAGGGCGCGCGGACGGCGCCCCTCGGCCCGCACCGCGCGGGCGGCGGCGCGGACCGCCGCCGGGTCGGGGCCGCCGTCCGGGCCCTCGGGGACGGGGCGGACGGTCAGGTCGAGCAGCCGGGCGGCGCCGGTGACGCCGACGTAGCAGGGCGAGCTCACCAGCAGGACGTCGTCCGGGCCGGCGCACAGGGCGCGCAGCGTCAGCAGCATGCCCTCCTGGGCGCCGACGGTGACCACCACGGCCCCGGGGTCGACGGTCAGGCCCTCGTCGTTGGCCAGCGCGCGGGCTACCAGGTCGTTGATGAGGCCCTTGGTCGGGCCGTACTGGAACAGCGCGGTGCGCACCGCGTCCCGCCCGAGGCCGCGGTCGGCCAGGTGGGCGAGGTACGTCTCCAGGTAGGCCGGGACGTCCTCGGGCTCGAAGAAGCCCTCGTAGGGGCGGCCGGGGGCGAAGGAGACGGCGTCCGGGTAGCGGGTGGTGACCTCGTTGAGGAGGGTCATCGCGTCCAGCAGCGGATCGGCCAGGGAGGCGTGCAGGTCGTCCAGTCGGAGGTGCGCCGCGGCGCCTCCCGGAGCGGGCGGAGCCGTCACCGCAGCGCCTCCCGGAGACAGCCGGCCGCGAAGGCCTGGGCCTCGGCGGCGTCGTCCAGGGTGCCGGTCATGGCGAAGAAGCCGTGCGGCATGCCCGGGTAGCGGCGCAGCTCGACCGGGACCCCTGCTGCGCGCAGCGCCTCGGCGTACTGCTCGCCCTCGTCCCGCAGCGGGTCGTACTCGGCGGTCAGCACGGTCGCGGGCGGCAGGCCGGCCAGGGTGGCGGCGCGCAGCGGGGAGGCGTACGGGCTGGCGCCGTCGCCCCGGTCGGCCAGGTAGTGCCCCCAGTACCAGTCCACCGAGCGGCGGTTGAACAGTGCCGGGTCGTCGTGGTCGCGCAGCGACGGGGTGTCGGCGCCGTGGTCGGTGTTGGGGTAGACCAGCAGCTGGTGGCGCAGGGCCGGGCCGCCCTCGGCGCGCAGCAGGAGGGTGAGCGCGGCGGCGAGGTTGCCGCCGGCGCTGTCGCCGGCGACCGCGATCCGGTCCGGGTCGACGCCGAACTCCTCGGCCCGTTCGACGAGTTGCAGCAGTGCGGCGCGGCTGTCGTGGAGCGCCGCGGGGAAGGGGTGCTCGGGGGCGAGCCGGTAGCCGACGGAGGCGATGACGCAGCCGACGGCGTTGGTGAGCCGGCGGCAGATCGCGTCGCTGGTGTCGGGCGAGCCGAGCGTCCAGCCGCCGCCGAACAGGTAGAGCAGGGCGGGCAGTCGGCGGCCGGGCGGCTCGGGGCGGTAGAGCCTCAGGGCGAGTTCGCCGCCGGGGCCGGGGACGCGGTGCTCCTCGACGGCGGCGACCGGCTCGGGCGTGCCGGCCGCCGCGCGGATGTCCGCGAGGTCGGCGGCACGGGCCTCGGCGAGGGTGAGGGTGTAGAGCGGCGGGGTCCCGCTGCTCGCGCGCCGGGCGCGCAGCGCCTCGGCCTGGGGGTGCAGGGGCATGGGCGGATCCGTTCGGTGCGCGGGGCTCGGCGGCGGGTTCAGCAGTCTGCCTCGACGTACACGGTCTCGTCGGTGCGGAAGGCCGTGTCGAGGTCGGCGACGTCCGGACGGGCGCCCTGCCGGTAGGCGCATGGACGGATGCCGTCGGGGTCGAAGCCGGCCCGGGTGAGGACGTGCCGCAGCTCGTCCAGGTCGTAGATCCACTGGTGCCCGAAGTACCGGAAGATCTGGTTCACCAGGAAGGCGGGGCGCTCGGGCATCGGCGGGCCGAAGCCGAGGGTGGTCAGCCGGCGCCGGTGCTTGCCGAGGAAGCCGTCGCCGGTGGCGTAGCCGACCAGGTAGCGGGCGAGGTCGGGGGTGGTCAGGCGCAGGACGCCGCCGGGGCGCAGCACCCGGCGGGCCTCGCGCAGCCAGCCGACGGCGACCGGCATGGTGACGTGCTCGACCAGGTGCTCGGCGTACACCCAGTCGACGCTGGCGTCGGCGAAGGGCAGCGGTTCGGCGATGTCGAGCTGCGTGAACCAGCGGTCGCCGTCGACCCGGTAGAGGGTGCCGGGCGCGGTGGCGGCGTCGGGGCCGCGCAGGGTGGCGAGGTCGGTGCCGAGGCCCTCCGGGTGGGCGGTCCGGAAGGCGGCGAACTCGATTCCGGTGATGCCGAGTTCACGCAGGCCCTGGTGGTCGCGCGGCAGCCCGCCGGGGTGCGCTTCGAGCGTGTCGCAGGTGGCGACCTGCTCGCTGAAGGCGTCCAGCCGGGGGGCCAGCCCGTCCGGGTCGTCCCAGTCCCAGCCCGGGAATCGTTCGTTCTGCTCGGTCATGTGTCGGACCTCCATGGGGGAGAACGCGGTTCGGGTACGGCGCGGTTCAACGGCCGTGCGGTTCAACGGCCGCGTGGTTCAACGGCTGCGTGGTTCAACAGCCGTGCGGTTCAACAGCCGTGCGGGGCTCGGACCCGGCCGGCCGCGCGGGGGTACGGGTTCAACGGCCGCACGGGGGGCCAGGGTTCAGCCGGCCGGGCAGGGCCAGGGCGCGAGGACCGTACGGTCCAGGTCGGCGAGCCGGGGGCGGCCCAACAGGGCCATGGTGTGCTCCAGTTCCTCGCGCAGCAGGTCGAGCACCCGGTGCACCCCGGCCTCGCCGTCGGTGGCCAGGCCCCAGAGCGCGGGGCGGCCGACCAGCACGGCGCGGGCGCCGAGGGCGAGGGCGATCGCGAGGTCGGTGCCGCTGCGCACGCCGCCGTCGAAGAGCACCGGCAGTTCGGCGGGAACGGCGTCGACCACCTCGGGGAGGGCGGCCAGGGCAGGCATCGCACCGTCGAGTTGGCGGCCGCCGTGGTTGGAGACCAGGACGGCGTCGACGCCGTGCTCGACGGCCAGCCGGGCGTCCTCGGCGGTGAGGATCCCCTTGAGGACCAGCGGCAGCCGGGTGCGTTCGCGCAGCCAGGCCAGGTCGGTCCAGCTCAGTGCGGGGTCGAACTGTTCGCGGGCGTGCTCGGCGATGCCCGAACGTCCGGCGGTGGCGCGGTGGCTGGCGGCCGTCAGGGCCTGGTCCAGGTTGACCGCGCGGACGGCCGGCGGGACGGCGAATCCGTTGCGCAGGTCGCGCAGCCGGCGGCCGATCCTGGGGGCGTCCACGGTCAGCACGAGCGCGCCGTAGCCGGCCGCCTCGGCGCATTCCACCAGGGCGGCGAGGACGGCGCGTTCACGCAGCCAGTACAGCTGGAGCCAGAGCGGGCCGGTGGCGGCCGCGGCGATCTCCTCCAGCGTCCGGCTGGCGAACATCCCGGCGACCAGCAGGGCGCCGGCCCGGCCGGCTGCGCGCGCGGTGGCGGTCTCCCCCTCCGGGTCGACCAGCCGGTGGTAGGCCATCGGGGCGATGCCGAGCGGGAGGCGCAGCGGTGCGCCGAGCAGGGTCAGCGCGGGGTCGCAGGCGGAGACGTCGACCAGGGTGCGCGGGCGCAGCGCATGGCGTCCGAACATCTCCCGATTGGCCGTCAGGGTGCGTTCGGCGCCACTTCCGCCTTCGATGAAATCCCAGATTTCCGGTGGGAGTTGGGCGTGCGCCGCACGCTCGATCCCGGCCAGCGTGAGAAGTCCCACGGGCATTCCTCGTTCCAGGACGGCCACACACGGGCCGGTCCTGCTTCGGCAGCGTAGGAGCAACGACCACATTGGTATAGACCTTGATTTGACCAAACGTCTGTGCCAAGGTCTGGCCACGGAATTGGCCGTTCGGATTTGTTAACGGCGTTCATGTCAAAATCCCCTCACTTGTGTGGAGCCGCGTTGACCGGCTTTCTCCCCTCCGTACTTCCGCCTGCCCTCCTGCCGCACTCCGACGCCCCGGACTCCTGGGTCGACCGGCTGCTGCTGGCCGGACCCGGCGGCGAGGAGTGCCTGCGCCTCGGCGCACCGCTCGACCGGGACGCCCTGCGCGCCCTGGTCGAGGAGCAGTCCGAACGGCTGTCGGCCGCCGGGCTCGGACCCGGCGGGACGGCGGCGCTGCGGCTGCCGCCCTCGGTGGCGTTCGTCGCGGTGCTGCTGGCGTGCTGGCGCCTCGGCGCCCAAGTCGCCCTGCTCGACCACCGGTTGACCGACCACGAGATCGACGCGGCGGTGGCCCGGCTGGCCCCGCAGGTGCTGGTAGGCTCCGCCCATCGGTCGGCGGCGGCCCTGCGCGGCTTCTCCGAAGTCGAGCCGGTGGCCGTCCCGCTGGCGGACGGGCGCCCGGCCCGCACCGGACACGCGTTGATCCAGCTCAGCTCCGGATCCACCGGTCCGGCCAAGGTCATCGCCCGCACCGCGACCGATCTGCTGCGCGAACTCGATTGCTACCGAAGGCTGGTGGAGTTCCCCGGCGAGGGCGAGCGGGTCGTCCTGCTCTCCTCGGTGGTGCATGTGCTCGGCCTGGTCGGCGGGCTGCTCAACAGCCTGCACGCCCGGGTCGCGCTCACCGTGCCGGAGCGGATGACGGCGGCGGGCATCCTCGCCGAGGTCGCCGCGAGCGACCGGCCGACCACCGTGA
>NZ_LFVW01000318.1:0-1733 GCF_001182915.1 Kitasatospora sp. MY 5-36 | reverse complement strand
GGCGGCCGCCCCCCCGCCACTGCCCCGGCTGCGGCGGATGGTCGTGGCGGGCGAACTCGTCCGCCCGGGACTGCCCGCGCTGTTCACCGAACGGTACGGCGTCCCGCTCGGCACCATGTACGGCATGACCGAGACCGGGGTGATCGCCACCGACCTCTCCGGTACGCTCCACCCTGCCAAGCGGCCCGTGCACGGCATGCGACTGCGCCTGGTGAAGGGCGAGTTGCAGATCGGCACGGATTCCTCCCCGTACCCCGGACTGGACGATCCGACCCGCTGGTCCGACGGCTGGCTGCACACCCGGGACGCGGCCGAGCTGGCCGCCGACGGCCCGGTCACCGTGCTCGGCCGGCTGGACTCCCAGGTCTCGATCGGCGGCCTGAAGGTCGACCTCACCGAGGTCGAGCAGACGCTGACCGCGCTGCCCGACGTCCGCGAGGCCGTGGTGGTCTTCGACGGCGGCGCGATCGAGGCCTACCTGGCCACCGAACCCGGGACCGACCTCTCCTCCGTCCAGGACGGGCTGGCCCGCCGCCTGGCCGCCTACAAGCGGCCGCGCCGGCTCGCCCGACTGGACCGCCTCCCCCGCACCGCCACCGGAAAGCTGCTGCGCGACCCGGCCGCCCTGCGCGCGACCGCGACCGCGACCGCCGGCTGACCGCGACCGCCGGCGCGCGGGCCGCACCCGGCCGCGCCCCGACCCCTTCGCACCACCACCCCGACAAGGAGCCCACCATGCAGGACCGCATCCGCGCCTTCGTCCTGGCGGCACTCGCCGAGATGCAGTACGACGTCTCCGAGGTCACCGGGGACACCGACCTCGGCCCGGCCGGGCTGGACCTCGAATCGCTCGCCCTGGCCGACCTGTCGGTGCAGGTCGAGGACGAGTTCGGGATCAAGTTCGACCTGGACGAGATGGAGACCACCGCGCTGATGACGCTGGACGAGTTCACCGGCGACGTCGCCCGCCGGGTCGACGCCCTCGCCGCCACCTCCGGCAGCGCCGCGTGACCGGCTCCCCGCTCCCCGACGCCCTGCCGGACCGGGCCGAGGTCCTGACCATGCTGGCGGCGTTCGGGCAGCGCGCCGTCGACACCGTGCCCGAAGACCTCGGGTCGCTCGAACTCACCTGGCTCGTCGCCGAGTTCGAGCAACGGTACGGACTCCAGCTGGACCTGGACGACGACCGCTTCGGCGCGGTGCGCACCGTCGACGACGCCACCGGGCTGCTGCGCGAGGCCGTCCTCGCCGACCGCGCGGGCGCCCGGCCGTGATCCCCGGGGGCACGGGCTCCGGCCCACCAGGCCGGGCGGCCGACCGCCCGGTGGTCACCGGTGTCGGGGTGCTCAGCGCCGCCGGGCGCGGGCTCGCCGCGCTCACCGAGGCCGCCACCCACGGCAAGGCCCTGTCCGGCCCGGTCACCCGCTTCGACGTGAGCGCCCGCCGCACCACCCGGGCCGCGCTGTTCCCCGACACCGTGCCCCTGGCCTGCACCTTCCCCCTGGCCAGGGCCGTGCTCGACGCGATCGGCCAGGCCTGCGGGCAGGCCGGGCTGACCGCCGCCGAGGGCGCCGGACTGCCCGTCCTGCTCGCCCTGCACAGCGACGAGCGCACCCGGGCGACCGCCGACGCGGTGGCCGCCGGGGTCCGTTCCGGGTGGGGCGCGCCGGGTGTCACCCGGGTGTACAACGGCGCCTGCGTGGCCGCCTCGACCGCCGTCGCCGACGCGGCGG
>NZ_LFVW01000317.1:0-13167 GCF_001182915.1 Kitasatospora sp. MY 5-36 | reverse complement strand
CCCCGGGCGCGGCGCACCGCGGCCGCGGCGGCGCCGTCGGCCAGGCCGAAGCCGAACTTGGAGTCGTGGCCGCCGGTCTGGATGGCCTGGTGGGCGCCGGCCGCGACCCCGGGCGCCACCCGCAGCTGGACCCGGGCCGGGGGCAGGCCCTCCTCGCGGTGCAGCCGCTCGATCCGGTCCAGCTCGTCGAAGCTGTCCACCACGATGTGGCGCAGGCCGACGGTCAGCGCGGTGCGCAGCTCGGCCTCGTCCTTGTTGTTGCCGTGCAGCACGATCCGGTCCGGGTCGACCCCGGCGTACAGCGCGGTGCGCAGCTCGCCGCCGGAGGCGACGTCCAGCAGCAGGCCCTCCTCGGTGGCGAGGCGGGCCATCGCGGTGCACAGGAAGGCCTTGGAGGCGTAGGCGACGTTGCCCCGGCCGAAGGCGGCCACCGCCTCCCGGCAGCGCCGGCGCAGGTGCTCCTCGTCGTAGACGAACAGCGGCGTGCCGTACCGGCGGGCCGCCTCGTCCAGGAGCACGCCGCCGACGGCCAGGCCCTCGGGGCGGAACTCGGCGGTGAGCGGCAGCAGGCCCGGGTCGACGGGCGGCAGGGCCGGGTCGAGGGGCGGCAGGGCTGGGGACACAGGGGACAAGGCTTCCTCCCGGCAGGCTGGTTGGCCCCGCCCATCCTCGGCCCTGCGGGAGGGGGTGAGAAAGCGCATTCTTCCGGCCCTGAGCAGTACCGAAACCGATGCTCCGGCCCGGGTCACGGCTCTGTCCCGACTGTTGCATCTAAGCTTGCATCTATGGTGCTACGGTGTGGTCCATGGCCGACACCCCGCCCCCCGCCCGCGTCCCGGCCGCGGACCGCGCGTACGACCTGACCAAGGACCTCATCCTCGGCGGCGGCCTCCCCGGCGGCACGCTGATCAGCGAGGGCGAGATCGCCGAGCGCGCCTCGCTCAGCCGCACCCCGGTCCGGGAGGCCTTCCTGCGGCTGCAGGCCGAGGGCCTGCTCCAGCTCTTCCCCAAGCGCGGAGCCGTCGTGGTGCCGGTCGGCCCCGGCGAGGCCGAGGACGTGCTGGAACTGCGCGAGGCGCTGGAGAGCACCGCCGTCCGCCGGATCACCCGCCGCCCCGACGGCCTCGACGCGCTCGTCCGGCAGCTGTCCGAGCTGATCGACCAGCAGCGCGAACCCGCCCGCCGGGCCGACCTCGGCGCCTTCGCCGACGCCGACGAGGCCTTCCACCGGGGCATCGTGACGGCCTCCGGCAACGAGCTCGCCGAACGGTTCTACGGTACGCTGCGCGACCGCCAGCGCCGGATGGCCGTCCAGCTGCTCCAGGTGCAGCCGGAGGGGCAGCGGCAGCGGCTGGCCTCGCTGGTCGAGGAGCACACCGTGCTCGTCGAACGGATCGCCGCCCGCGACGCCGAGGGCTTCACCGCCGCCCTGCACGCCCACCTGGACGCCCACCGCGCCGTCACCGACCGCTGACCTTCCCCCATCGCGCGCCGACGCGTTCGCGCACCGACGAGCGTTTCGCGCGCACAGCCCCGACGGACCGCCGGGACCTCCCATCCGACAAGGAGCAGCACCACCATGAGCACCACCCGGCCACCGTCCGCCGGTCCCGTCGCACCCTCCGGCCGGGGGCGGCCGTGGCTGCTCGCCGCCCTGGCCATGTTCTGCTGCGGGTGGGGCGGCAACCAGTTCACCCCGCTGCTGCTGATGTACCGCCACCTCGGCGGCTACTCGGAGGTCACCGTGGACGCCTTCCTGGGGGCGTACGTCCTCGGGCTGGTCCCCGGACTGCTGGTCGGCGGCGCCGCCTCGGACCGCTACGGGCGCCGCCCGCTGATGATCGGCGCGGTGGCCGCCTCGCTCGCCGCCAGCGGGGTGCTGTGCGGCGGTGTGACCGGTGAACTCCCCATCTACGCCGGGCGGTTCCTCACCGGCATAGCCGTCGGCATCGCGATGGCCGTCGGCACCAGCTGGGTCAAGGAGCTCTCCCAGGCCCCGCACGACCCGACCGCCGACCAGGGGGCCGGCGCCCGCCGCGCCTCCCTCGCCCTGACCCTCGGCTTCGGCCTCGGCGCCGGGGTGGCCGGTGTGCTCGCCCAGTGGGGCCCCTGGCCGATGGTCACCCCGTACCTCGCCCACCTGCTGGTCACCCTGCCCGCGCTGTTCCTGCTCCCGAAGGCCGTCGAGACCCGGGCGCGGGCGACCGCCGCCGTCCGCGGCCTCTGGGCCGACCTCAAGGTCCCGGCTGCCGGGCACCGGCGCTTCGTCCGGGTGGTCCTGCCGATGGCCCCCTGGGTGTTCGGCTCGGCCGGCGTCGCGTACGCGGTGACCCCGCAGCTGGTCGGCGACCGGCTCGGCCACTGGTCGCTGGCCTACGCGACCCTGCTGACCGTCCTCACCCTCGGCACCGGCGCCCTCGTCCAGCCCTTCGCCAAGCGCCTGGACTCGCTCTCCTCGGCGCGCGGCGTCATCGTCTCCATGGTGCTGATGGCCTGCGGCATGGCCGTCTGCGCCGCCGACGCGGCGCTCCGCTCCCCGCTGCTCGGCCTGGCCGGCGCGGTCCTCCTCGGCGCCGCCTACGGCATCGGGGTGGTCTCCGGCCTGCTGGAGATCCAGCGCATCGTCACCCCCGACGACCTGGCCGGCATCACCGGCGTCTACTACGCGCTCTGCTACTCCGGCTTCCTGCTCCCCGCGGTGCTCGCGGCGCTCTCCTCGCTGGCCTCCTACACCGTGATGCTCAGCGTGGTGACGGCCCTCGCCCTCGCCAGCCTCGCCGTGATCACCCTCTCCTCCCGCCGCACGGCCCCCGCCGAGGCCTCCCGCTGACCCCACCACCGCCGCCGCCCCCGCCCATCCCCGGGCGGGGCGGCGGCCTGCTGTCAGACCTTGGCGTCGTCCTTGGGGCGGGCGTGGGCGGGGAGGCCGTTGGCGAGGTCCTCGACCAGGAGGCGCCAGGCGATGGTGTCGGCGGCGGCCCTGAGCTGGGGGCTGCGGGGGCGGCCGGCGTCGGCGTCGAGGCGGGCGTTGAGCCAGTCGGACCAGGCGCCCGCGAGGGTGCGGACCTCGTGGGTGCCGGCCTCGGTGGGGGAGAGGCGGTCGCCGTCGCGGCGGAGGTAGCCCTCGGCGGCCATCCGGTCGAAGACCGGTTCCAGGACCTCGGGCGGTACCCGTTTGCGGGCGGCGATGAGGTCGAGCGAGGCGTGGCCGACGGCCTTCTTGTGGCCGGCCACCTCCATCAGCGCCCAGGCCCCGGCGAGGTCCACCCGGGTGTCGGCGCCGGAGACGATGGTGCGGACGGTGTCGAGGTCGACCCCGCGGACGATCTTGCAGACCGAGTACTCCAGGTGCGGGTCGGAGTCGGCGGTGGTCGGCTGGGCGAAGCCCTCGCCCATGTCGGTGGAGCCCGCTCTGGCGGTGTCGCGCAGCTGTACCTGTTTGAGGAAGAGCGCCACCACGAAGCCGACCACGGCCACCGGGATGGTCCACAGGTACACGGTGTGCAGGGCGTCGGAGTAGGCCTGGACGATCGGGGCGGCCTGGTCGGCCGGCAGGCGGTGCAGGCCCTGCGGGCTCTCCGCCGCGTGGGCGAGCACGGCCGGGTCGGCGCCGGTGAGCCGGGCGGCGGTGCCGATCCCGTGGGCGAGTTCGGTCTTCAGGCTGTTGGCGTAGATGGTGCCGAACACGGCGGTGCCGAAGGAGCTGCCGATGGTGCGGAAGAAGGTCACCCCGGAGGTGGCGGTGCCGAGGTCGGCGTAGTCGACGGTGTTCTGCACGGCGATGGTGAGGACCTGCATGCTCAGCCCGATGCCGGCGCCGAGCACGAACATGTAGAGCGAGGCCAGCGCGGTGCCGGTGCCGGGTTCCAGCCGGGAGAGCAGGTAGAGGCCGACGGCCATCACCGCGGTGCCGACGATCGGGAACAGCCGGTACTTCCCGGTCTTGCTGACGGCGTTGCCGCTGCCGACCGAGGCGATCAGCAGACCGATCACCATCGGCAGCGTCCGGACGCCGGAGACGGTCGCCGAGTCGCCGTCCACGTACTGGAGGAAGGTCGGCAGGAAGGTCAGCGCGCCGAGCATGGCGAAGCCGACGATGAAGCTGAGCACCGAGCAGACCGTGAACACCGGGTTGCGGAACAGCCGCATCGGCAGCATGGGTTCGACGGCCCGGGTCTCCACCCAGCAGAACAGGCCGAGCGCCAGCGCGCCGCCGACGAACAGGCCGATGATCACCCCGGAGCCCCAGGGGTACTCGTTGCCGCCCCAACTGGTCGCCAGGATCAGCGCGCCGGCGCCGACCGCGACCAGCACGATGCCCAGGTAGTCGACGACCGGGCGGGTCGCCGAGCGGACCGAGGGGATGGTCCGGGCGGCCGCGGCGACCACCACGACCGCGATCGGCACGTTGACGTAGAACGCCCAGCGCCAGGACAGGTGGTCGGTGAACAGCCCGCCCAGCAGCGGCCCGATCACCGTGGCCACGCCGAACACCGCGCCGATCGCGCCCTGGTACTTGCCGCGCTCGCGCAGCGGGATGACGTCCGCGATCAGCGCCATGGCGGTGACCATCAGGCCGCCCGCGCCGAGGCCCTGGACGGCCCGCCAGGCGATCAGCAGGGTCATGTTGGTGGACAGCCCGCACAGGAACGAGCCGCCGACGAAGACGATCGCCGAGATCTGGAACAGCAGCTTGCGCCCGTACAGGTCGCCGAACTTGCCGGCCAGGACGGTGGCCACCGTCTCGGCCAGCAGATAGGACGTCACCACCCAGGACATGTGCGCGGCCCCGCCGAGGTCCGAGACGATGGTGGGCAGGGCGGTGCCGACGATGGTCTGGTCGAGGGCGGCCAGCAGCATGCCGAGCACGATGGTGGCGAAGACGACGTTCCGCTGCCGGACGTCCAGCACCGGAGGGGCGGAGGGCGGGGTCTCGGTGGCGACGGTCATGCCGTCAGCCTCCGGGGTGCGGGCGGTGGCCGCGATCCGGTTCGGCCGTCCGGGTGAGGCCGGGTGACGAGGGCCCGGGCGGCCTTCCCGGCCGAGGCCCGGTCGAGGCCCGGTCGGTGACCCGGTGGCGGTCCCGGTGGCGGCCCCGGACGGCCCGGGCGACGATGAGCCGGACGAAGCCGAGCGAATTCGAACGAATCTGATTCGAAGCCGGTCGAAGCCGACCGACGTTCGTCCGGGTGCCACGACGCCCCGGCCCCCGGGAAGGGGCTCCCATGAACGCCGACCCCCCGCGCAGCACCGCGCACCCGGCGCAGCCCGGCGCCACCGCCGTGGGCGGCCGGGCCGCCGCCCGTCGCTGGCGGGCGCTCGCGGTCTGCCTGGTCGCCGGCTTCATGACCCTGCTGGACGTCAGCATCGTCAACGTCGCGCTGCCGACCGTACGGGCCGGGCTGCACATGTCCGACAGCGGCCTGCAGTGGGTGCTCAGCGGCTACGCGCTGGCCTTCGGCCTGGTGCTGGTGCCCTCCGGGCGGCTCGGCGACGCGCGCAGCCGGCGGGCCGTCTTCCTCGCCGGGCTCGCCCTGTTCACCGTGGCCAGCGCGCTCGCCGGGGCGGCGCAGAGCCAGGAGTGGCTGGTGCTGGCCCGGCTGTTCCAGGGCGCGGCCGGCGGGGTGCTGGTGCCGCAGGTGTCCGGCTTCATCCAGGTGCTGTTCCAGGGCCCCGAGCGCGGCCGGGCCTTCGGCGCGCTGGGCGCGACGATCGGGCTGTCCACCGCCGTCGGGCCGCTGCTCGGCGGGCTGCTGATCCACGTGGTCGGCCCGCAGGACGGCTGGCGCTGGGTGTTCCTGGTCAACCTGCCGATCGGCGTGGCCGCGCTGCCCGTCGCCTACCGGCTGCTCCCCGCGCCCCCGCCCGCCGGCGACCGGGCCGGGCACCGGGACTTCGACCCGGTCGGCGTGCTGCTGCTCGGCGCCGGGACGGTCTCGCTGCTGCTGCCGTTCGTCCAGGCGCAGCAGTGGCACGGCCCGACCCGCTGGCTGCTGCTGCCGCTGGCGGCGGTGCTGCTCGCCGCCTTCGTCGGCTGGGAGCTGCACTACGGGCGGCGGCGCGAACCGCTGGTGAGCATGGCGCTGTTCGCGGTGCGGCCGTACGCGGCGGGGGTGCTGCTGTCGCTGGTGTACTTCGCCGGGTTCACCGCGATCTTCTTCATCTTCACGCTCTACCTCCAGGCGGGCCTGCACTACTCGGCGCTGACGGCGGGCCTGGCGATCACGCCGTTCGCGGTCGGCTCGGGGGTGTCCGCGGCGGTGGGCGGGCGCCTGGTGAGCCGGCTGGGGCGGCGGCTGGTGGTGGCCGGACTGGTGCTGGTGCTGGCCGGGCTGCTGGCCTCGGCGCTCGCGGTGCAGCTGTGGTCGGGGCCCCGGGTGGGCTGGACGACGGCGCTGCCGCTGCTGGTCGCCGGGGTGGGCAGCGGACTGGTGATCGCCCCGAACCAGACGCTGACCCTCCAGCAGGTGCCGGTGGCCCGGGCGGGCAGCGCGGGCGGGGTGCTGCAGACCGCGCAGCGGGTCGGCTCGGCGGTGGGCATCGCCGTCGTCGGCTCGGTGTTCTTCGCCCACGCCGCGGGGCCCCGCCCGGACTGGTCGCTGGCGTTCCAGCTGGGCGTGACGGTCGCGGCCGGGCTGGTGCTGGCGGCGCTGCTGGTGGCGGTCGCCGACCTGGCCTCGGGCCGGGGCGGCCGGCCGTAGGAGCGCACCGGCGGGCCGTGGCGCGCCGGTCGGACGGCCCGGCGCGCGGATCGGCCGTCAGCGGTCCCGGCGGTGGTCCCGTCAGTGCTTCCGTCAGTGGTCCCGGCGGTGGACGGCGGCCGCCGCGACGGCGACCGAGGCCAGCGCCCACACCGCGTAGGTGGTCCAGGCCCCCGTGACGGTGGCCGGGTACTCGGACGGCCGCATGCCCACCATGGTGGTCCGGGCCAGGCGCTGCCAGGCGGACAGCGGCAGGGCGTGCAGCAGGTCGGCGCTCCACCGGTAGCGCTCGGTGACCAGCGAGGGGATGAAGAACAGCACCACGACGGTGCCCACCACGGCCCCCGCGCTGTGCCGGATCAGCGCGCCGAGGCCGAGTCCGACCAGGGCGCAGACCGGGCCGAACAGCACTGCCGCCGCGACGTACCGCAGCGCGGCCGGGTCCGTGACGGACTGCCCGATGCCGGTCCCGGACAGGACCGCCTGGCTGATGCCGAAGGAGGCGCCGACGGCGAGTACGCCGTAGCCGGACAGCACGGCGGCCAGCACGCAGGCCTTGGCGGCGAGCACCGCCCGGCGGTCGGGCACGGCGGCCAGGGTGGTGCGGATCAGCCCGGTCGCGTACTCGCCCGTGATGACGAGCGCGCCGAGGCCGCCCGCGACCAGCATCAGGATGTCGGCGGAGGCGGCGCCGAAGGCGTTGTTCAGCGCCACCTGCGCCATCATCACCGGGTCGTCCTCGCCCGGCGTGTAGTGGTCGCGGGTGTACAGCGCGGACTTGAGGCCGGCGGCGACGATCGCCAGGGCGCTGAGGCCGAGCACCCAGGGGACGGAGCGCAGCGACCAGAACTTGATCCACTCGGCGGCCAGCAGGTCGCCGAACCGGGCGCGCGGCTCGGCGGCGCGGGTGTCGGCGGGAGCGGTGTCCAGCGGGGTGTTCGAGGAGGTGTTCAACGGGGCTCTCCGGCGGGGTACTCGACGCTGTCGGCGGTCAGGTCCATGAACGCCTCCTCCAGGGAGGCGCCCCTGGGGGTCAGGGCGTGCAGCAACAGGCGGTGCTCCAGGGCGAGTTCGCCGATCCGGGTGGCGTCCACGCCGGTCACCGCGAGGGCGCCGTCCGGACCGGGCCGCACGGCGGCGCCGGCCGCCGTCAACACGGCCGCCAGCCGGTCGGGTTCGGCGGCCCGGACGGTGACGGTGCCCCGGCCGGCCCGGGCGGCGAATGCGGGCAGGCTCTCGTCCGCGATCAGTCGGCCGCGTCCGACCACCACCAGGTGGTCGGCGGTGTGCTCCATCTCGGCCATCATGTGGCTGGAGACGAAGACGGTGCGCCCCTCGGCGGCGAGCCGGCGGAACAGCCCGCGCACCCAGAGCACGCCCTCCGGGTCCAGTCCGTTGAGCGGTTCGTCGAAGAGCAGCACCGGCGGGTCGCCGAGCAGCGCGCCGGCGATGCCGAGCCGCTGCTTCATGCCCAGCGAGTAGCCGCCGATCCGGCGCCCGGCGGCCTTGCCGAGCCCGACCTCGGCCAGCACCTCGTCCACCCGCCGGAGCGGGATGCGGTTGCTCCGGGCCAGGGCCGACAGGTGGGCCCGGGCGCTGCGCCCGCCGTGCACGTCGCCCGCGTCCAGCAGGGCGCCGACGTGCCGCAGGCCGCGCGGCCGGTTCGCGAAGGGCACCCCGGCCACGGTGGCGCTCCCCCCGGTGGGGGTGTCGAGGCCCAGGATCATCCGCAGCGTGGTGGACTTGCCCGCCCCGTTGGGGCCGAGGAAGCCGGTCACGGTGCCGGGCCGGACGGTGAAGGTCAACTGGTCGACGGCCGTGGTGGCGCCGTACCGCTTGGTCAGTCGCTCGATCTCGATCACGGGGACAACGCTGCCGGTCGGGCCCCCGCCCGGGCATCGGGCCGCGGGCCACAACCGCGGGCGGCCGCACTGGCCCCGGGGATTACGCCCCCGGGCCAATGTGCCGCCGTCCGGGCCGCCGCTACCATCGCGTCATGATCACCGAACCCCATCCGCCGCTGCTCAGGCGCCTGCCCGCGGGCGTGTGGGTGGGTGCGCTGTGGACGGCCCTGGTCGTGTTCCGCTTCTTCACGCGCGAGAACGAGCTGCACCACCTGCTGAACTACCACGGCAATCCCGAGGACATGCCGATGGTGGTCACCGCGGTGGTCACCACCCTGGTCGCGACGCTGCTGGTCCGGCTGCCGCTGCTCGCCATCGTGGTGGCGCTCGGGGGCGGGATGTTCGCGCTCGGGATGTGGGGCGTCCCGGAGGCGGCGCCGCTCCAGTTCCTGATCGCCGACGCGGTGGTCGGCTACTGCGCGGCCACCCGCTCCCGCCGGGTCTCGCTCACCGCCCTGGCGCTGCCGCTCGCCACCCTCGCCGGGCTGCTGCTCTGGGGCGCCGTCAACGACTACCCCGTCAACCCGCTCGCCTACGGGGGCTTCGCCGCCACCGTGCTGATCGCCTGGCTGATCGGCAACACCGTGCACCAGGGCCGGGCCCACACCGAGGCGCTGCGCGGCCGGGCCTCCGAGCAGGCCATCACCGCCGAACGGCTGCGCATCGCCCGCGAGTTGCACGACATGGTGGCCCACAACATCGGCATCATCGCGATCCAGGCCGGCATGGGCAGCCGGGTCATGGACACCCAGCCCGCCGAGACCCGGGCCGCCCTGGAGGCGATCGAGGCCACCAGCCGGGAGACCCTGGCCGGGCTGCGCCGGATGCTCGGCGCGCTGCGGCAGGGCGAGGGGGAGCCGGCGCCGCTCGAAGTGATGCCCGGACTGGGCGAGTTGGACCGGCTGGTGGAGAAGGCGGCGGGCGCCGGGGTGCGGGTGGCGCTCACCCGCCGCGGCGAAGCCCGTCCCCTGCCGTCCGAGGTGGACCTCGCCGCCTACCGGATCGTCCAGGAGGCGGTCACCAACGTGGTCAAGCACTCCGGCACCCGGGACTGCCACGTCACCGTCGGGTACGGGCCGCGGGAACTCGACGTCACCGTCGTCGACCTGGGCGCGGGCGCGGCGACCGGCACCCCCGGTACCGGCTACGGGCTGGCCGGCATGCGCGAGCGGGTCGCCCTGCTGGACGGCGAGTTCGCGGCCGGCCCGCGCCCCGAGGGCGGCTTCCGGGTCGCCGCGCGGCTGCCGCTCCCCGAGGCCCCGGCCGTGCGGACCCCGGCCGTGCAGACCCCCGTCGAGCCCGGTGTCGGAACCGCCGTCGGGACCGCCGTCGGGACCGCCGTCGAGACCCCCGTGGAGGTGGGACCGTGATCCGTGTCGTCCTGGTCGACGACCAGCCGCTCATCCGCACCGGCCTGCGCGTGCTGATCGCCGACGCCCCCGACCTGGAGGTGGTCGGCGAGGCCGGCAACGGCGCCGAGGCCGTCGAACTGGTCGCCCGGCTGCGCCCCGACGTCGCCGTGATGGACATCCGGATGCCCGGCATGGACGGCATCGAGGCCACCCGCCGGATCACCGCCGACCCGGACCTGCCCACCCACGTCCTCGTCCTCACCACCTTCGACGACGACGACTACGTCTACGGCGCGCTGCGGGCCGGGGCGAGCGGCTTCCTGGTCAAGGACCTCGCCCTGGAGACCATCCTGGACGGCGTCCGGGTGGTCGCCGCCGGGGACGCCCTGCTGGCCCCCGGCATCACCCGCCGGCTGATCGGCGAGTTCGCCGCCCGCCCGGACGCCGACGCCGCGGCCAGGCCCCGCAGGCCGGTCGCCGAGGCCGTCACCGAGCGCGAGCGGGAGGTGCTCACCCTGGTCGGCCGGGGCCTGTCCAACGCCGAGATCGCCGCGGAGCTCACCATCAGCGTGGCCACCGCCAAGGCCCACGTCGCCCGGCTGTTCACCAAGCTCGACGCCCGCGACCGGGTCCACCTGGTCATCCAGGCCTACGAGTTCGGGCTGGTCAGCGCGTAGAAGCGTGTAAAGCGCGCAAGGCGCGTAAGGCGCGTAAGGCGCGAAAAGCATGCAGAGCGCGTCACGCGAGAGCGCCGGAGCGGGCCCGCACGGCCCACTCCGGCGCTCGCCTCACCCGGTCGTCAGTGGACGACCGCGTGCGAGATCTGGCAGCCGCTCACGCCGTTCGACCAGGTGCCCTGCATGGCGAACGAGCCCGTCGCGAACGCCACGTTCTGCGCGCCGCCCGTCCCGCCGACCCCGTTCCAGGAGCACTTGTCGGCGTTCTCGTACCCGGTCGAGTCGGTCCAGCCGCCCGCCGGGTTCTGGTCGGTGATGGTCTCCGAGTACTCGTGGCCGTACACGATGGTCACGCCGTCCAGGGTGCCCGCGCTGCCGCTGTTGACGTAGTTCTGGCCGCAGGAGCTGCCCATGTCGGTCACGTACGGGTCGTTGGTGAACGCCACGTCGCCGTACGGGGAGGAGGCCGCGCCGCCGCTCAGGGTGGTGTCGCCGTTCCAGTCGTGCCAGGCGCAGAAGCCCCCGTTCGGGGTGTTGAAGCCGTCCGGGTGGGTGCCGGTCGGCGACAGCACCACGTACTGCACGTTGCGGTTGGAGGCGGCGGTGGTGTTGCCGAAGTGCCCGGCCGCCTTGACGGCCTCGGCGGCCAGCTGGTTGCCGCTGGCCTGGCCCGGAGCGGCGGCGGACCCGTCGACCCAGACGCCGGCCAGCGCGCCGCCGGTCGGGTAGCCGACGTGCGTCGAGCCGGTCGGGCAGCTGGTCGCGCCCGCGGCGACGCCCTCGCAGTACTGGGTCATGACGCCGGACCAGGTCTCGCTGTTGGTGCCGAGGCCCTTGAACAGCTGCTGCGCCCGGACGGCCTCGCCCTTCGGGTCGCCGGTCAGGGTGGTGTAGCCGCTGGAGTTGGTGCCCTGGGTGCCCCACTGGGAGCCCCAGAAGACCAGGTAGACCTTCGGCGCGCCGGTGGTGACGCCGATGCCGTCGACGCCGCCGCCGTAGCTGAGGTTGTTGCCCGCGGCCTTCGCGGAGTTGCCGGCCTCCTTGGTCGGGTGCGCGCCGTGCCGGTAGGGGTGCGGCTGTCCGGCGAACTCGCCGGCCGGCCGGTTGTCCTGGGCGGCCTGGGCGGCCGGGGCGGCCGCGAAGCCGGCGGCGGCCAGCGCCAGGGCGCTGAGCCCGGTCAGGGCCCGCAGTCGCATCCGGCGGGAGGTGGGGGAGATGCCCATCGTGAGGGTTCCTCTCTGGTGCCGGCCGCGGCCGGGTACGGCGCGGCGGCACGGTGGGGGACGAAGGGGGAGGAGCACGACGACGGCGAGCCGGACCTGCCGGCGGCCCGTCAGGGACGACCAGCGGGGTGGGATGGGGGACCGGTTCACCGCCGACCGCCGGAAGCAAAGCACCGCCGCCGAAACCGCTTCAAGCACGCAAAGGGTAAGACCCGCCCCAAGGAACGCCCGGGCGGACGTAGCGAACGTCAAAAGACCGCAGCTGGACGTGGGTTGATGCGCGTAGCGCAGCCGAATGCCAACTGTTGAGAGGCGCTTCTACACCGTATGCGCCGTCAGGTCGTCGCCGAAGGTCGACTCAGGGGCCCTCGACCTCGCCGATCCGCATGATCCGGCCGTGCGAGTCCAGCACCACGTCGTAGGCGTTGCCGTGGCAGCCGTACGGGTCGGCCGGTTCGCGCTCGGCCAGGCAGTCGTCGATGTGGGCGATCAGCTCGTCGAGGCGGACGGTCCTGGCCGGTTCGTCGTGGGTGACGTCGACCAGGGTCGCCGCCACGCCCGCCCCCGCGAAGCCGTAGTGGACGGGGCTGCCGACAGGCTCGTAGCGGGCGGAGCCGCAGCTGAAGCGGGCGGACCGGGCGGTGAGTTCGGCCGGTCCGGCGGAGACGACGACGAGGAACTCGTGGCCGGGGCGGCCGGTGGGAACGGCGCACCCGGGCCCGGCGGAAGACTCCGTGGAGGGCTCGGCGGAGGGCTCGTCGGGAGATGCGGGCGCGTCCGGCGAGTCCGGCGGGGCGGGCACGTCGGGCGAAGCGGGCGAGTCGGGCGAGGCGGAGGAGAAGGCGGCGGACGGCTCGGCCGAGCCGGAGTAGTACTCCTCCTCCTCGTAGAAGAGGCCGTCGTCCTCGTCCAGCAGGTCGTCCGCGCCCTCGTCGGCCAGCGCGGCGGCGGAGGCGGCGGCCACGGTGGGGCCGGAGTCGGCGGGCGTGCAGCCGGTGAGGACGGCGGCGGCGCCGCAGGCCAGCAGGGCGGCGGCGAGGAGCATGCGGGGGGTGGCCATGACACAAGTCTCCCCGGGCGGCGGCGGTTGGCGGTACCCGCTTAACACGACCGGGGCCCGGCCCGTGGTTCCCGCCAGGGCCCCTCCCCCGCCGGATGTGCGGATCCGGCGGGGGAGGGGAGCCGATGAGCGGCCGTCAGGCGGCGGCAGGGGAGCAGGTGGCGGCCGTCAGGCGGCCACCGGCCGGCCCGCCTCGTACGCCTCGCGCACCCGGGCCTGCGCCCGCGCGCCCGCCGCCAGGTGGTCGAGG